>RDXY01000031.1 GCA_004293045.1 Flavobacteriia bacterium
ATAAATTTGTTTGAGTTCAACAGATTGATGTAGTCACAATTTGCATTTTTTTGTACGAATTCATTAATAGAGGTTACCGTTAGGGATACTTGTTTTTTGTTTAAATTCTTAAAATATGAAACATGAGTAGGCGTGGTAATAAATAGTATTCTCACCTTCTTTTTTTTACACAACTGTATGATTTTTTGCAGACTTTTTATATTGTATTGAAATAATTTGTAGTTTTTTACTGTGTGCTTTTTAGCTGTGAATTTACCTTCAAACTTTTTTCTTTCTTTTGAGCTAAAGTTAGTTCCCCAGCCCAAGTCAGAAGAGGTAATAAATGATTTATTAAAAGCATAATGTTTTACTACGTTTTTTATATTTAGTATAATATCATGATTTAAAGTTTCAAAATTAGCGGTAAAATGATATTTATTTTCAAAACCATAATACAAAATGTAGTTTTTTAAACGCCATTTTTCTACATCCGTTTCTAGGGTTTCAAAAAGACTAAAATAAGAAATAGGAATAATCACTGTTTTTAGATTCGTTAATTTATTCTGGTATTGATGTAAGAGTTTTTCGTCTAAATCTAAGGTTTGTGAAACATAAGCGGCGTTGAATGTTTGTTTTGAAAAATATTTCGGATTAACGCCATAAAATGTATGAGAACTTCCTAAAATAAGGGTGTTAATTTTCGAAGCGTTTTTATCAAAATAAGACTTTTTTAGTTGGTAATCGTTTGGTATTTTTCGAAGTGCAATTTCTAAAACCAAAAAGAAAATAAAAATTGGCAGCATGATTTTCAATAGATGTAACCAAAATTTTTTCATTTAAGTGAGCTGTAAAATTAACAACAATTTCTAATTAGGACATTCTGTAATAGAATTTATCCATTCTGCTATTAAGGCGACACCTTCCTCATGTACAATTGTTCTTCCTAAAAAAGGCATTCTATAATAAGGATCATTGGTTGTAACTCTGTAATACAAAAGTGATTGGGTTAAATTTCCAGGTTTAATAATTCTACCTTCCATACCAGGAACAATATGATTGGGTGAAACACAAACGCCCATACTTGTTAGATTAGAAGTTTCATTATATCCAAATTTTAAATTGAAAAATGAGGCATAACCACCTGTTTGATGGCAATGTGCGCAATTTGCATCAAAATAAGCACGCACTCTAGTTTCTAAGGGTTTGGTCGTATCTTTGTAATCTACGACGGCATTTATATTTACTGGAGTATTGATTTCTAGCATACCAAGAGATTTCCACTTTGCCAGTTGGTTTGAAACACCATCATTATAATTGTAATTGCCGTTTAAATTTTGTGGTTTTATTCCAATGGGTCTTTTTTCGTTTGAAATAGTATGACAACCTGCACATTTTAATTCATTTGGAATGTCGTAATTTATCGTCCTTGTAACAGTATTATTATCAACCCATGTAATTTGCTTGGTACTGCCATTTAAATTTAAGTAGGCCTCTGTTTGTTCGTCATTCCAGATATAATTAGCATAAATCCAACCAGTTGCTTTTCGAATCATAATTCTTGTTTCTATGATTTGTGTACTATTTGAAGGCAATACATGGTTATAGTAAAAACTCTTAATTAATGCACTACCAACCGGGAGTTCTAAAACAGCATAATCAGATACATAAGTTGCTTTTAAGCCTGAAGGCATCCAAACAAATCTTTTCTTTTCGGCATAATCTGTAAATAATTCGCTTTCCGGCCTATAGGGTATGACGCCTAAAACAGGCACTTGGTTTTTTAATTCACCTTGAAAAAAATTATAGTCTGAAAGTTTTGGAAATGGTACTTGTGTCAAATCCATATTAACCGGAGAAATTGCTGTATATTCAGCATCATCTTCCTGGTTACAAGAAAATAAAAAGATAAATAACGAAAATATTAAAGTTTGTTTTACTAATTTCATAATTAAAAATACGGACTCGCAATATATAAAAAAATCCTGACAGAAAAAACGAACTGCCAGGATTTCTAAATGTAGTGTAAATGCTATTTTAAGGTTTCAAAACTTCTTTTTACAAAAGCAGTTAATTCTTCTCCTTTTAATAATCCTTGTGCTAGTTTGGCTAAATCTAAAGCGTTTTTAACTAATTCTTTTTGAGTTTCTTCATTAGCTTGCAAAATAGAAGTTGCTAATTCAGAATTGGCATTTACTACTAAATTATACATTTCAGGCATATTGCTCATTCCAAACATTCCGCCGCCGCCGCTTTGACTCATTTCTTTCATACGACGCATAAATTCGGGTTGCGTAATTATAAATGGTGTGGCATCACTGTCCAATGATTCTAATTGTACAGAATACGCTTTTGGAATTACAGTTTCTAAAGAAGCTTTTAGTGTTTCTTTTTCAGTATCTGATAATTTAGAAATTTGCACTTCTTCTTTGTTGATTAATTTATCAATATGATCCGCATCGACTCTTGCAAAAGTTAAATTTTCATTGTCGGCTTCTAATTTCTGAATTAAATGCGATACTATTGGAGAATCTAAAAGTAAAACTTGGTATCCCTTACTAGTTGCAATATCTATGTAACTGTGTTGTGTTTCTTTATTTGAAGCGTATAAAACAACTAATTTTCCATCTTTATCTGTTTGTAAATCTTTCGTAGCTTCTTTTAATTCTGCTAAAGTGTAATATTTGTTTTCTGTTGTAGGATATAAAACAAAATCACCCGATTTTTCATAAAATTTTGGTTCAGAAAGCATTCCATATTCCAAAACAATTTTAATATCACTCCATTTTGCTTCAAAATCTTCTCGGTTTTCGTTAAATAATGATTTTAATTTATCGGCCACTTTTCGAGTAATATAATTTGAAATTTTCTTAACATTACTATCCGCTTGTAATCCAGAACGTGAAACGTTTAACGGGATGTCTGGCGAATCGACCACTCCTTTAAGCATTAATAAAAATTCGGGTACAATTCCTTCCACATTATCCGTTACGAAAACTTGATTTTGATATAATTGAATTTTGTCTTTCTGAATTTGTAAGTCGGAACCTAATTTTGGAAAATATAAAATACCCGTTAAATTAAAAGGATAATCTACATTTAAATGAATGTGGAATAAAGGTTCTTCAAATTGTGATGGATATAATTCGCTATAAAATTTTTTGTAATCTTCATCAGACAATTCGCTTGGTTGTTTTGTCCAAGCTGGATTTGGATTGTTGATAAAGTTATCCACGTCAATATATTCAGGTTTGTAGTCCTCACCAGCATCATCTGGTTTCGGTAATGCTTCTTTTTTTGTTCCAAATTTTATTGGAATAGGCATGAATTTATTATACTTAGTAAGTAATTCACGTATTTTAAATTCTTCTAAAAACTCTACTGAATCATCTGCAATATGTAATACAATTTCAGTTCCTCTGTCGGTTTTGTCGTGGGGTTCTAAAGTAAATTCAGGACTTCCATCGCAAGTCCAATGTGCCGCTGGTTCCTCTTTAAATGATTTTGTAAAAATTTCAACTTTTGACGCAACCATAAAAGCAGAATAAAAACCTAAACCAAAATGTCCGATAATTCCAGAATCTTTAGCAGCATCTTCGTATTTGTTTAAAAATTCTTCTGCTCCTGAAAAGGCCAATTGGTTAATGTATTTTTCCACTTCGTCTGAAGTCATACCAATACCTTGGTCGATAATGTGAAGTTTTTTCCCTTCCTTATCAATTTTAATTTCTATAATCGGATTTCCGTATTCCGTATTCGCTTCACCAATGCTGGTAAGATGTTTTAATTTTAAAGTGGCATCGGTTCCGTTAGAAATTAATTCACGTAGAAAAATCTCGTGATCGCTGTACAAAAATTTTTTAATCAATGGGAAAATATTCTCCACCGAAACATTAATTTTTCCTGATGTCATATTGTATTTGTTTAAATTAATTTTACGTAATTTAAGTTGTCAAATTAAGTACCAATATTACTTTTGCTGACAAATTGACATTTTTATTTTTTAAGAACAACATATTTTTTTGGTTACATTTAAAGTAATATATTTACACTTTACTTTTTGAATTATTTTCTTAACATTTTCAAATGCTTCAAGTAGCCATTTCTTCTTTTTCTTTTCAAGAGAAAATCATTTTACAAAATCTAACATTCACGTTAAATGAAGGCCAACAATTAGCCATAATTGGAGAAAGTGGTTGCGGAAAAAGTACCTTATTGAAAATTATTTACGGATTATATGACTGTAACGAGGGCCATCTTTCTTGGAAGTCAGAACCAATTTTAGGACCTAAATTTCATCTTGTACCCGGAATGCCGTTTATGAAATATTTAGCTCAAGATTTCGATTTAATGCCATTTATTACGGTAGGGGAAAACGTAGGAAAATTTTTATCAAATTTTTATCCAACTGAAAAACAAAATCGAATTGATGAATTGTTACATTTAGTAGAAATGTCTGAATTTAAGCACGTAAAAGCCAAGTTTTTAAGTGGCGGACAGATGCAGCGTGTGGCATTGGCAAGAGTTTTAGCACAAGAGCCAGAAGTTTTGCTGTTAGACGAGCCATTTTCACACATTGATAATTTTAGAAAAAACAAATTAAGAAGAAAAATATTTCAGTATTTAAAAGACAAGCAAATTACCACATTAGTGGCCAGTCACGACATTAACGATGTCTTGTCATTCTCAGATGAAGTTATTGTTTTAAAAGACACAACTGTTTTAGAAAAAGCAACTCCTTATGAATTATATAACCATCCAAAATATCAATATACAGCTGCTTTATTTGGTGATGTAAATGAAATGGAAATAAATGGTAAAACACGGTTAATTTACCCCAATCAATTGCAAATTGTAGAAAAATCTGATCTTCAAGTTGAGGTGGTTTCTTCCTATTTTAAAGGGAAATATTATTTGATTGAGGCAAAATGGAACAATCAAATTGTCTTTTTTGAAACAGAATTTAAAATTGATACACACCGTATCATCCATCTTTCGATTAAGCAACGATTACCATTAGATAAATAATAAATTGTAGCATATTTTTCTTAAATTTGCTTAGTAAATCGAATAATATGTACCACTCAAAAATATCGGGCTTAGGGTATTATGTGCCTGAAAACATTGTAACAAATGATGATTTATCCAAAATAATGGATACCAATGACGAATGGATTCAGGAAAGAACAGGAATAAAGGAACGTCGACATATCATTAGGGGAGAAGACACCACTACTTCTATGGGTGTTAAAGCTGCAGAAATAGCTATACAGCGAGCAAATGTTGCCAAAGAAGAGATAGATTTTATAATTTTTGCCACACTTTCACCAGATTATTATTTTCCAGGTCCTGGTGTGTTGGTGCAGCGTGATTTAGGTTTAAAAACAGTGGGTGCCTTAGATGTTAGAAATCAATGTTCTGGATTTGTGTATGCGATTTCAATAGCCGATCAATACATTAAGACCGGGATGTATAAAAATATTTTGGTAATTGGTTCCGAAGTGCATTCTACCGGATTAGATATGTCCGATAAAGGCAGAGGGGTATCTGTCATTTTTGGTGATGGAGCAGGAGCTGCTGTACTTTCTAGAGAAGAAGATTTGAATAAAGGAATTTTATCTACGCATTTACATTCCGAAGGTCAACATGCCGAAGAATTAGCACTTATAGCACCAGGAATGGGCAAACGCTGGGTTACCGATATTATAGCAGACAATGATCCAAACGACGAAAGCTATTTTCCCTACATGAACGGGCAATTTGTATTTAAAAATGCGGTAGTTCGTTTTAGTGAAGTCATTAACGAGGGTTTACAAGCCAATGATTTACAAGTTTCAGATATTGATTTATTAGTGCCACACCAGGCAAATTTAAGAATTTCTCAGTTTATTCAGCAGAAATTTAAATTGTCTGATGACCAAGTGTATAATAACATCATGAATTATGGAAATACTACCGCCGCATCTATTCCGATTGCTTTAACAGAAGCTTGGGAAAAAGGTAAAATTAAAAGTGGCGATCTAGTTGTTTTAGCTGCTTTTGGTTCTGGTTTTACTTGGGGAAGCGTGATTATTAGATGGTGATTTTTAGATTTTAGACATTAGATTATAGAAAATAGATAAAAAAAGCGTTCAGGATTTCTGAACGCTTTTTTGCTTATGCTTTAAACTCAAAACCAACACCTAAAACATGCCTCCACCTTGGGTTTCATTTTTCTCCCGTTGTTTGCGTTGTAATTCTTTGTTTTTACCACTTCCAAAATTGTAATTAAATCCTACATAGAAAGTGCGGCTTTCAAATCTAAATTCTCCATCTTGACGGAAAGGAATGTTTCCATTAAATCCGAAAAATTGGGTTCTAAACATATCATTCATTCTAGCAGAAAGGGTTCCTTTTCCACTTAAAACAGTATAATTTGCTCCAAAATCTACACGATACATAGGTGTTCTTAGGTATTGCAAGCCTAAATCACGACTTCTGTACATTCCAAATAAATTAAATCGTAATTTTTTTGTAGCGGTAATCGTGTTATTTAATCTTGTGTTAAATGTTGTGACATTTATTTCTTTATTTTCTGGTAAGTTGGTGTTGGTTACGGTTCCTCGAACGGTTTTGTAATATAAATCCGCACTTGCGTTAGTTGACCACCATTTTGTTACTTTTAAATTGGCGTTTATTTCCGCACCCAATTGGCTGTTGTTGTCAAAATTATCAAACGACATAATATTTTGAATGTTGTTTAACGGATTTGGAAAAATAACTCTTGAAATTTCAGCATTAATTAATCGGTAAAATATAGCAGAAGTCACACTTCCTAAACTGAAAATTTTAGTATGATTAATTTCAAATGAATTGGTAAATTGCGGTTCTAATGCTGGATTACCTCTAGATTCTATCAAGGGTGTTGTCCATTCTCTAATAGGGTTTATTTGTCCAATACTTGGGCGGTCTACTCTTCGAGTATAATTTAAATTAAAGGTATTGTTGTCATCTAATTTATAAGATAAGTAAGCTGATGGGTAAGCTGTAAATATTTCATCTGCAACCGAAGTGGATTCAAAATAATTTGGATTTTTTTCATCTCTTTCAAACTTAGCATCTAAAGTATATTCTTCGATTCTAACACCCATTTGAGCACTAAATTTTCCAAAAGATTTGCTGTAGTTGGTATAAATGGCATGGATATTTCTGTTAAAAGTAAATGGATTTGAACCATAAAACGGTAACGATTCATTATAAAAATTATTCTGTCCATCTTGAATTCTGCTTTCGAAACCCATTTCAATTTTTGAGTTTTCGTTTATTGGATTTGTATAATCAATATTAAACTGGGCATAATTCGTTTTGCTGTCTATATCATTCAACCTTATTTCATCGTTATTATTAAAATAAGAAATATCTTCGTTTGATGTCTTCGCATAATTTGCTTGAAATTCAATTAATTCGCCTTTTTTCTTAAAGTTATGTTTAAAATTTAAATCATACGTTTGTGTGATATTTCCGCTGTTATTGGTGTTGGTTTGTAATTCATCTATTTTAGAAGGATTATAATAATTCACATTTGTAGTAGAATTCCCTTTTCCATCTGCAATATTCCAGTTTGTGAAAAACGATAAAGTATTATTGTCATTAATATAATAATCTATACCAATTTTTGCCAAATGCGACGTGTTGGTATTGGCAAAATTAAAATCTTGTCTGTTTTCTAAATTTGGACGGTCAGATTCTACAAAACCAAAGCTTCTATTTCTTCCGTGATTGAAACCATAATTAGTATAGAAGTTAACTTTCCCCACTTTATAATTTAAGTTTAATGACTGATTTGTTTTTGGTGTAATTCCAAATGTGTAACCAGTAGTAATATTACCATTAAATCCTTTTTGTGTGTTTTTATTTAAAATAATATTAATAATTCCGCTATTCCCTTCTGGATTGTATTTAGAAGATGGGTTGGTTATTAATTCTACTTGTTTTATGGAAGCTGATGGAATTTGTTGTAATAACTGTCCTGCATCAATATTGGTGGGTTTTCCATCAATTAATACTCGAACATTGCTATTGCCACGTAAACTTAATTCCTTAGTTTGTGGGTCAATACTTACGGTTGGAATATTGTTAAAAATTTCCGATGCCGTAGTTCCAGAGGCAATTAAATCTTTTCCAATAGTTACTACTTTTCGGTCTGCTTTTTGTTCAATAGTGGAGCGTTCTTTTACAATAGATACCGTTTCAATAGTATTCGCATTCGATTCTAAAGTAATATTTCCAATGTTTATTTCTTTGTTTGCTTCTGATAAAGTAATGGTTTTTGACGCATCCACATATCCAATAAAGTTGACTTTTAAAATATAGCTTTTCAATTCTAAATTTTTTATTTCAAAACTTCCATCTTCTTTTGTTGAAATGGCAGCCACTACTTTCTGACCTTCTAAAACGCTAACTGTAGAAAAACCAACGGGCTCGTTAGAATTTTTGTCGATAATCTTTCCTTTAATTATTCCGGGGTTGTTTTGTTGAGCCACTAAATTTGCAGTTGAAAAAACTAATACTAAGGCGCTGAAAAGGTGTTTTAATTTCATGATTTTTTTTACTGATTTTAAAGAATAATTAAGCTGTTAAAAACGTGTAAAAACAAGAAGATATTACAGCTTAAAATTTGAATTTTGTACATTAGACAAAATTTGTACATTTTTGTTACAAATGAACTTTTCAATTGGTTAAAAATTCTATCTTTGCACCCTATTAAAAACACGCTTATGTTATTACAAGAAATTCTATTCGAACCTATAAAAAATGCCGTTGAAAAACTGTTTCAAATTTCTATTGAAAAAGTGGAATTTCAATCTACTAAGAAAGATTTTGAAGGTGATATTACTATGGTGGTTTTTCCATTGGTAAAACAAATTAAAGGAAATCCTGTAGAAATAGGAACTAAAATAGGTGACTATTTAGTAGAAAACGTGGCTGAGGTATCAAAATTTAATGTAGTGGCAGGTTTTTTAAATTTAGTAATTTCTGATCAATATTATGTTTCTTATTTCAATAGCATAAAAAACGATAACTTATATGGCTTTGTATCTCCTACAGAAGGTGAAAAAGCGGTTATGGTAGAATATTCTTCACCAAATACTAATAAACCCTTGCATTTAGGTCATATTAGAAACAATTTATTGGGTTATTCCGTTGCTGAAATTATTAAAGCATCTGGTAAAAAAGTATATAAAACACAAATTATTAACGATAGAGGTATTCATATTTGTAAATCGATGCTGGCTTGGCAAAAATTCGGAAACGCAGAAACACCCACTTCAACAGGTTTAAAAGGCGATAAATTAGTTGGTAATTTTTATGTAGAATTTGATAAAGCTTATAAAGTTGAAATTGCTGCTTTAATCTCGCAAGGAAAAACAGAAGAAGAAGCCAAAAAACAAGCACCACTTATTTTAGAAGCGCAACAAATGCTTTTAGATTGGGAAAATGGAAAACCAGAAGTTATTGCACTTTGGAAAACCATGAACCAATGGGTGTACGATGGTTTTGCGGTAACTTATAAAAATTTAGGAGTAGATTTTGATAGTTATTATTACGAAAGTAATACCTATTTACTAGGAAAAGATGTAGTAGAAGATGGTTTAAGTCGTGGTGTTTTCTTTAAAAAAGAAGATGGTTCGGTTTGGATTGATTTAACCGCAGATGGCTTAGATGAAAAAATTGTATTGCGTTCAGATGGTACTTCAGTATACATGACGCAAGATATTGGAACGGCTATTCAGCGTGTTAGCGATTTTTCAGACATTGGAGGAATGGTGTATACGGTTGGAAATGAGCAAGATTATCATTTTAAAGTATTGTTCTTAATTCTTAAAAAATTAGGTTATGAATGGGCTAAAAATTTATTTCATTTATCGTATGGAATGGTAGAATTACCTTCTGGAAAAATGAAATCACGCGAAGGTACAGTAGTAGATGCTGACGATTTAATGGCAGAAATGACTACGACGGCACAACAAATTTCCGAAGATTTAGGAAAATTAGATGGCTATTCTGAAGAAGAGAAAGCTATTTTGTACCACACCATTGGTTTAGGAGCTTTAAAATATTACATGTTAAAAGTGGATCCAAAAAAACAAATGATGTTTAATCCAGAAGAATCAGTAGATTTTAATGGAAATACTGGGCCGTTTATTCAATATACCTATGCTCGTATCCAATCGATTTTAAGAAAAGCTACTTTCGAGTATAGTAAAGATGTAACTCTTTCTGAATTACACGAAAAAGAAAAAGAATTAATAAAACAAATACAACTATTTCCTGAAATCATTCAAAGTGCTGCTGAAAATCATAGCCCCGCATTAGTAGCGAATTATACTTACGATTTGGTAAAAGAATTCAATTCATTTTATCAAAATGTTTCCATTTTAGGTGAAGATAATTTAGACAAAAAAGTATTTAGAGTACAGCTATCAAATTCAGTAAGTTATGTAATTAAAAATGCTTTCGGATTATTAGGAATTAGTGTTCCTGAACGTATGTAAGCACATTTTAACATTTAAAATTGCAAGTGGACTGTTCCCTGTTTAAAAATGTTAAACAATGAATTTTGATTAATGAATTTTGAAGTAATAAAAATAATAAAGTGAAACAAAATAAAACCTATTTCTTTCAATCCTGGCTAATTGTAGTAATAGCGATTATCTCTTTTATTGGATTTAAATCGTTTTTGCCAAAAAAACTATTTCCTGACACAACAGCCAATAGTAAAAATGTTGTGGTGGATAGTTTACTATTAGAAGCCGTGGCGGAAGGCGCTAACCTTTCGGAAGAAGATACATTAACAAACAAAACCATTTCTTTTGTTTCCAATCCGTTAGGAATTAAATTTTCTAGTGAAAAATTCGAACAATATAAAGGATATCAATATTTAATTCCGTTTTTTGAAAAATTATATCAATTAGAAACCAATAAAAAAGGAAAAGCCCGAATTGCGTATTTTGGAGATTCTATGACAGATGGAGACCTAATTGTGCAAGATGTTCGGACCCAATTTCAAAGTGTTTTTGGTGGAGAAGGCGTTGGTTTTGTAAATATTACTTCAGAATCCGCTGGATCTCGAGGTTCTATTTTACACGAATTTTCTCCCAACTGGAAAACGCAATCGTATTTAAAAACAAAAAGTCCTTTACGTTCTTTTGGTGTTAATGGTGCTGTTTTCTTTGCAAAAGACACTGTAAATCCTACTTGGGTAAAATTCAAAGCAGGAAGAAATCGTTTTTCTACAGCATTAAATAATCCCACGCTTTTTTACGGTAGTTCTAAAAATAAAAATGGAAAGTTGCGCCAAGTTATTGGAAAAGATACCGTTTATAAAAAACTTACTCCAAACGCTATTTTAAATACAACGCAAATTGGAAGTACAGGAAATAAAATTAAAGTAAATTTCTTACATGCAGATTCTATTCCTTTTTATGGATTTAATTTTGATAATGGAAAAGGAATTCATGTTGATAATTTTTCATCCCGAGGAAATTCTGGTTTGCCTTTAGGATCTTTCAATATTGATTTAATGAATGCTTTTCAGCAAAAGTTAGGTTATGATTTAATTATTTTACAATTTGGAACGAACGTATTAAATTACGGTTCATTAAATTATTCTTGGTACGAAAGAAAAATGACTTCAGTTGTAAATCACGTAAAACAATGTTTTCCTGGGGCTGCAGTTTTAATCATCACAACTGCCGATAAATCCACTAAGTATGATATGCAAATGAAATCGGATTCAGCGGTTGTTCCTTTAATTTTGGCTCAAAAACGATATGCAGTAAAATCGGAAGCCGGTTTAGTAAATCTGTATACCCTTATGGGTGGTGATGGTTCTATGGTAAAATGGGTAGAAGATGTACCCGCAAAAGCAAACAAAGATTACACCCATTTTAATCACAGAGGGGCGAAACAAATTGCGCAACTTATTTATAAACAAATAGATACAGGGTATAAAGAGTACAAAAAATTACGCATTTTAGCTAAGAAAAAAAGAATAACTAAAACAACGGTAAGTGATTCTGTACCAATAATTAAAGATACTTTAAATGAATAAGTTTTTATATATATTGTTTTTTACAGCATTTGGTTTTTCACAAAACGATTCTGTAAAAGTTGTCATAGATAGTGCTTTAGTTGCTGTGGATACTACTAATTTTGAAGCGTTTAATAATGTAATTTCTAACGAAAAAGCTTTGGCTACAATTTTTGATAAGTTATACCAATTAGAAGAAAATCAAGATAGGAAAGTACGAATAGTTCACCTTGGTGATTCGCATATTCAAGCAGATATTTTTACGGCAAAAATTCGCCACAGAATGCAGCAAAACTTTGGAAATGCCGGTTTTGGTTTTGCTTTTCCATATAGTTTAGCCAATACCAATAATAGTTCACCTATTAAATTTACAGGTTCTGGCGGATTTTCTGCTTCTCGAAATTTATATGCAGATATATCAAAACCTGTTGGTTTAAGTGGGATTTCTTTTGAACCAAAACAAAAGACCTTTCATATTGAAATGTTAGTAAAAGATGCCCAATTCGATTTCACAAAATTAAAGGTTATTTCGCCCAAAAATGAAAATATTTTTAATGTGTCCTTTGCTAAAAAAAGTTTTACTACTCAAGAAAAAGTGGCTGTTATAACGCCGGCAATAAGTTCACATAAAGTAAAACCGGGTGAAGTTTTAGGTGGTATAGCCGATAAATATAACCTCTCCTTAAAACAATTAAAATCCGCTAACGGATTGACATCTGATAATATTAGAGATGGTAAAATTTTAAAAATTCCTGGTGGAAAAACAGTTACCACTTACAAAACAGTTTCAACTGTAAAGTATGTTTATGAACCAGTTGTTTTAGAAAATACTCCAATTTATTATGTATATAATTCCGATAAACCAATAGATAAAATTACAATTATTGGAAATGAAAATAGTTCTGAATTTGCTTTAAATGGCTTAATATTAGAAAATGAAAACTCGGGTGTTACCTATTCATCTATTGGTGTAAATGGGGCAAAAAGTAGCGATTTTAATAAATTTCCTTTGTTTTTTGAGCAATTACCAAGTTTAGAAGCTGATTTGTTTGTAATTTCTTTGGGAACAAATGAAAGTTTTGACAAACAAGATATTGCTACTTATTTTGGAAATTTAAAAACAATGATTGACGGAATAAAACAAAAATGCCCAGAAGCTTCTTTTTTGCTAACTACACCACCACCTTCTGTATTACACGGAAAATCTAAAAATATTTATATAGAAAAATATGCTGAAAAAATTATTGAAATGGCTCCAACAGAAAACTATGCTGTTTGGAATTTATTAGATGTTTTTGGTGGTAATAAAAATATTAGTATTAATTCTAAAATGGGATTAATGGCAAGAGATAAAGTGCATTATTCAAATTCTGGATATGAAAAACAAGGAGAATTGTTTTTTGATGCCTTTATTCAATCATACGAATTATACAAATCTGAAAAATAAATAAAGTGTTGCAAGATTGGTTTTATAAGAATATAGGTAAAATTACTCCAGAAGTAGTTGAAAAATGGTTTGTTTACAATGAAAAGGAACCTTTGTTGTTTAATACGGGTTTGTTTTTAGGATTGTTTTTAGTGTTTTATTTTTGGTATGTTTTATTAAGAAAAGCAGATACTTTGCGAATGATTTACGTAATTTTATTTTCGCTGTTTTTCTATTACAAATCAAGTGGGATTTACTTTTTATTGCTTTTAGGTTCGGCAGTTGTTGATTATAATTTAGGAAATTTAGTACATCGAACTTCAAGTGTGTTCAACAAAAAGTTATGCTTAACCTTTAGTATAATCCTAAATTTAGGTTTTTTAGGATATTTCAAATACAGTAATTTTTTAGTTGACATTACTAATAGCTTAACAGGTGGAAAATTACCATTTTTTGATGTAATATTACCTGTAGGGATTTCATTTTATACCTTTCAATCTATAAGTTATATTATTGAAATATATCGAAAAGAAATTGTTCCTACAAAACGCTTTATGGATTATCTGTTTTTTGTGTCATTTTTCCCACAACTTGTAGCTGGACCTATTGTTAGAGCAAAAGACTTTTTACCGCAAATATATCAGAAATTAAATGTAACACAAGACGACATTAATCGTGCGTTTCTATTGATTATTGGAGGGTTAATTAAGAAAACAGTAATCTCAGATTATATTTCGTTAAACTTCGTAGATCGTGTGTTCGATTTACCAAATAGTTATACACCTTTCGAAAATTTAATGGCTTCTTATGGCTATACGATTCAAATTTATTGTGATTTTTCTGGATATTCAGATATGGCAATCGGTGTAGCGTTGTTATTGGGATTCAAATTACCAACTAATTTTCGTACCCCATATAAATCAACTTCAATAACTGATTTTTGGCGTCGTTGGCATATTTCCTTATCTACTTGGCTAAAAGATTTCTTATACATTTCAGTAGGAGGAAACCGTCATGGTACTTTTGCTGGATTTCTATTTCCGAGTTTGTTTTTTGTAGGAGTAATTATATGGGGAATTTCTAATGCTTCAACAAGTACAATTCCGCTAAGTATTGGTATCGCTTCCGCAATTTTATTTGCTTTTACATTTATATTTTCAAAAGAAAGAAAAAAAACCATGTATACCAATGTAAACTTAATGACAACTATGCTATTAGGTGGATTGTGGCATGGCGCAAGTTTACGATTTATAATTTGGGGTGCTTTACATGGTATGGCTCTTGCTATTCATAAAATATTTTTAGAATATTATCCGACATCGAAAAGAAAAATATTTTTCTTAACACCTTTTTTAAAGATTATTGGAATTCTAGTAACTTTTCATTTTGTAGCTTTCTGTTGGATTTTCTTCCGTGCAAAAGATTTTACTACAGCGCTACAAATAATAAATAATATTGGAAAAGTGACTTTCGATTTCAATCAATGGCTCACCATTATTCAGGGATATCAAAATGTGTTTATTTTGATGTTTTTAGGTTATTTTTGGCATTATATTCCCGAAAAAGTTACCATTGCCATTCAAAATGTATTTAAAGCCTTGCCTTTAATTACACGTGCTATTATTTTAGGATTGGTTTTTTGGTTGGTTTATGCTACTGCTTCTGCAGGTCCACAGCCATTTATTTATTTCCAGTTTTAAGTTCTGTTATATTTGTTACATAGTGTTGTTTTTAGATGTGTATTTTTACTTAATTAGAGTAAACGATGAAAAAAATATTCTTTAACAATTGGCATTTTATGCGATACTTTCGTATAGCAATAGCCTTATTCTGTTTTTATACAGCCTACCAACAAAATCAGTGGGTATTTGTTCCTTTTGGTATTTTCTTTATGTTTCAGGCAGTTTTTAATTTAGGATGTGGTGGAAGTTGTAAGTAATCAAGTAATTAATAAATTTTAAAAAAAAACTATATTTGTTTAATGAATTTTAATACATTACAAAATGAAAAAAATTAAAATAATTTCTGTTTTATCACTTTTATTTGTACTTAATGTGGCTTCTATGTGTACTGATGAAGATGATGTTCCCACAAATGTGAATCAAACACAAGTAATTAATACTATTATTTCAGGTACTTGGCGCATTACAAATTATGTGGATTCAGGAGTAAATGAAACGTCTAATTTTACTGGTTATAACTTTACTTTTGCATCCAATAATGTACTTACTGCAGTAGGAAATGGTATGACAACAACCGGAACTTGGTCGGTTACCGATTCAAATAGTAATGATGATACTTTAAACGATTTAGATTTTAATATATCCTTTACTACTCCTGCTAACTTTGTAGATGTATCCGATGACTGGGATATTGTTTCAAGAACCGACACCAAAATTCAATTGATTGATGTGAGTGGGGGTAACGGTGGAACAGATTATTTAACCTTCGAAAAAAATTAAGAAAAATTTATCATTTAAGTAATATAAAATTATTACTTTTGAAATATATAAGTTAATAAGTATAACAAATAAAATAAATATCATGAAAAAAGTATTGTCAATTGTTGCCTTAATGGCAGTTATGGTTTCTTCTGCTTCTGTAGTTAACTTTAAAGAAAAAGAAAAAGAAAAGAAAAAAGAGAAAACCGAGAAATCTTGTTGTGCAGATAAAAAAGCAGCAGAGAAAAAATCTTGTGCTTCAACTGAAAAAAAATCATGTTGTTCTAAAAAATAATGTGTTTCACATAATAAAAAAAACCGTTCCGAACTTTCAGAGCGGTTTTTTTATTTTTAAAAATTAACATTTTGCCAGTAGCTCACTTTGTTACTTTACAACTTTACCTTATATTTGCATTTCATTAAAAAAGCTCAATTATTATGTTTGATAATCTTACCGATAAGTTAGATAAAGCATTCCATATATTAAAAGGACACGGAAAAATTACGGATGTAAACGTTGCCGATACTCTAAAAGAAGTTCGTCGTGCATTGTTAGACGCCGATGTGAACTTTAAAATTGCTAAAGATTTTACTACAAGAGTTAAAGATAAAGCTATTGGAGAAAATGTATTAACTACATTACAGCCGGGTCAATTGTTGGTAAAATTAGTGAAAGATGAGTTAACTGAATTAATGGGTGGAGATGTTGCAGGTGTGAATTTATCTGGAAATCCTACTGTTATTTTAATGTCTGGTTTACAAGGTTCCGGTAAAACTACCTTCTCTGGTAAATTAGCAAATTTTTTAAAAACAAAGAAATCTAAAAACCCGCTTTTAGTAGCTTGTGATATTTATCGTCCTGCAGCAATTAATCAATTGCACGTTGTAGGGGATCAAATAGGTGTAGCAGTATACTCTGAACCGGATAATAAAAACGCAGTATCTATTGCCGAAAATGCAATTAAACATGCAAAAGCAAATGGTTTTAATGTTGTAATTATTGATACCGCTGGTCGTTTAGCGGTTGATGAAGAAATGATGAACGAAATTGCAAACGTTCATAAAGCCATTCAACCTCATGAAACGTTATTTGTAGTAGATGCCATGACGGGTCAGGACGCAGTTAATACAGCAAAAGCGTTCAATGACAGATTAAACTTTGATGGGGTTATCCTTACCAAATTAGATGGAGATACTCGTGGTGGAGCCGCAATTTCAATTAAATCGGTAGTCAATAAACCTATAAAATTCATTGGTACTGGAGAAAAAATGGACGCCATTGATGTGTTCTATCCTTCTCGTATGGCGGAACGTATTTTAGGAATGGGTGACGTAGTGTCTTTAGTAGAAAGAGCGCAAGAACAATACAATGAAGAGGAAGCTAGAAAAATTCAGAAAAAAATTGCTAAAAACGAATTTGGTTTCGATGATTTCTTAGCTCAAATACAACAAATTAAAAAAATGGGAAGCATGAAAGACCTTGTCGGAATGATTCCTGGAGCGGGAAAAGCGCTAAAAGATGTAGAAATTGAAGATGACGCTTTTAAATATGTAGAAGCCATTATACAATCGATGACGCCAAAAGAAAGAAGTAAACCCGCGATTATAGATGTAAAACGAAAAGCAAGAATTGCAAAAGGAGCAGGAAGAAAAATCGAAGAAGTCAATCAGTTAATGAAACAATTCGATCAAATGAGTAAAATGATGAAAATGATGCAAGGCGGCGGCGGAAAAAAACTAATGCAAATGATGGGCGGAATGAAAGGAATGCCTTCCATGCCCGGAATGAAATAAATAAGTCGAAAGTCTTAAAGTTTAAAAGTCGAAAGTCTTTATAACGTTAAGACTTTTAGCTTTTCAACTTTTAAAACAATTACAATGCAACTACTAGACGGAAAAAAAGTATCAGAAGAAATTAAAGAAGAAATTGCTGCCGAAGTAGCAAAAATGAAAGCTAATGGTGAAAAAGTTCCTCATTTAGCGGCAATTATTGTAGGAAATGACGGGGCAAGTTTAACTTATGTAGGAAGTAAAGTAAAAGCATGTGAACGCGTAGGTTTTGAATCGACATTAATAAAAATGCCAAGTACTACTTCTGAAACAGAACTGCTTAAAAAAATTGCTGAATTAAACGAAGATTCAAATATTGATGGGTTTATTGTGCAATTACCATTACCTCCACAAATTGATACTCAAGAAGTGATTATGGCCATTCATCCATCAAAAGATGTAGATGGTTTTCATCCAGAAAATTTTGGAAAAATGGCTTTGGATATGAGTACATTTATTCCAGCTACACCATTTGGTATTTTAGAATTATTAGAAAGATATAATGTTCAAACGCAAGGGAAGCATACTGTAGTTATTGGAAGAAGTCATATTGTGGGCCGTCCCATGAGTATTTTAATGGGTAGAAAAGGCTTTCCTGGTAATTCAACAGTTACAGTTACGCATACACACACAAAAAATATTACACAAATTACTTCCCAAGCTGATATCATTATTTCAGCACTTGGTGTACCAAATTATTTAAAAGCAGAAATGGTAAAAGATGATGTAGTAGTTATTGATGTAGGAATTACCCGTGTAACAGATGAAACATCCGAAAAAGGGTATAAAATTGTTGGTGATGTTGATTTTGAAAATGTTTCTAAGAAAGCATCATTTATTACGCCAGTTCCAGGTGGTGTAGGTCCAATGACCATCGCAATGCTTTTGAAAAATACTTTAATTGCAAGAGAAAACAGAAAATAATAGATAAAAATCTCAATGTTAAGTTGAGATTTTTTTTTAAATTAAAAACTACTTTTTAAGGTTTGAAAATCTAAAAATTTAGTTAATATAGCTTCAATTAGTTGTTTAATTGTAATCATTTCCTATTTTTGCTTGTCGCAAACCAAACCAATGTAATAAAATGAAAATTCAAAACTATTTTTTAGTCTTATTTTTAACAATTAGCTTTAATTTGATAGCTCAAAACACCAAAAATGAGGTGCTTTTTTCTATTGATTCAAACGAATATAAAATTGATGAATTTAAAAGAATTTATCTAAAAAATTTAGATTTAGTTAAAGACGATTCGCAAAAAGATTTAAATCAATATTTAGAATTATTTATTGGATATAAATTAAAAGTAAATA
>RDXY01000032.1 GCA_004293045.1 Flavobacteriia bacterium
TATGAATTCTGGGTTAAATGATGCTTTGGGCGATACAGTAACACCCAATAATTTACAATACGTAGCCGATGCAGGTACCCGATGGGCCTACCATAATGTATATGTAAAATTACAAGATGTAGTAGCCACTGCCACCAACCAAACATGGGACAACTATTTTAACAACAAATTACGCAACCCAATTGGGATGACAGGCGCTTGGGTAACCGATCCAACGGCATTAAGTGTCTATTGGAGCAACAGCCGAAGTATGGCGCGTTTTGGATTACTGGCTTTAGCCAATGGCAATTGGAATGGCGCTCAAATTATTAACTCCAGTTATTTGAATGCTGCCACTACCACTTCGCAACCAATTAATTTGGCGTACGGCTATTTGTGGTGGTTAAATGGAAAAAGCAGCTATCATTTACCGCAAAGTCAATTGCAATTTAATGGTAGCCTAATTTCCACCGCTCCAGCAGATATGTATTGCGCATTAGGTAAAAACGACCAAAAAATTTACGTCGTGCCTAGTCGTAAATTAGTCATCATACGTATGGGCGAAGCCGCTGATAGTAGTAACTTGGCCTTATCTAATTTTGATGAAGTGCTTTGGCAAAAAATTAATGCGGTGTTGAATTAGAGTTTTAGATTGGTTAGATTTTTAGAATATAGACTTTCCCTTAACTTTACTCTTGTCTAATAGTAATGATCTTTCTACAAAATAGTTGTAGTAATTAAAAAGGTTGCAACAAATTAAAAGCCCACTTGACGATTTGCAAGAAAAAATAATTATATTTGATTTTAATAAAAAACGAAACAAAATATTCGCATAGCTACCCAAATATGGGTGTATAAACGAAGGTTTATTGCGCTTATATATATAAGTTATGCGTCAGTTTACCAAACAAGAAACTAAAGATGAAAAATACATTTATTACAATATTATTAATTTTAGCAAATCTTAGTTTTGGTCAAAATCAAGAAAATAAGGAATTAGAAATAAAGACTGAAAGTGATAATTGGATTCAAAATTTAGAAAAAATAGATTCTAAAGAAACGCAAATTCATTTCATAATTGAAAAAATAAAGCGAGATTCAATTATTCAGTTTAAAAGTTCATCAGATAGATTAGTTATAAAACCAAATGAAGGCGAAAACCTATATGATGCAATAAATAAACAATCAAAATGTAAAATTCTTTTTGTTTTGACTCAAAAAAAAATTGGACATTTATTAGACTTAAATGAATACCCAAATTATTCGGTTGCTCTAAAATATTTAAATAACGAAACAATAAATTCAATTGAAATTCTAAAAAATGAAAAAGCAACTTCTCTTTATGGAAGTCGAGCAATTTGTGGTGTAGTTATACTGAAAAGTGATGACAGAAAGTTAAGAAAACTGATTAAGAAAAGCTTGCGAAAACAAAAACCGAACGCATAACAGGCGTTTGGCAAGATTGCGAATTTTGAGGTAAATTCACGTTTATTTCTCGCAAGAAATTTTATCTTTAACAGAAAATAATCGGTTCCGAGGTTTACATCATTAGATTAAAAAAGAAAAAGTAAAATCAACTTGTATTACTTATTAAAATACTTTTTTCGCAACCAAAACGCCACATTCACCAAAATAATCAAAGCCGGTACTTCTACCAAAGGCCCTATAACTCCTGCAAAAGCTTGACCGCTATTAATGCCAAAAACACCAATGGAAACTGCAATGGCCAACTCAAAATTATTTCCTGATGCCGTAAACGATAACGCCACCGCATCACGGTAATTGGAGCCCATCTTTTTTGCCACAAAAAACATTAAGAAAAACATAATCGCAAAGAAAATTACTAACGGAATGGCGATTCTAATAACATCCCGAGGTAAATTTACTATCCTTTCGCCTTTTAAACTGAACATAATTACGATAGTAAATAACAATGAAATTAATGTAATTGGAGACACAAAAGGAATAAACTTTTGATTAAAGAAAGTTTCACCAATATATTTTTTTATAGCAAAACGACTCACCATAGCTAAGGCAAAAGGAATTCCCAAGTACATTCCCACGGTTTGTGCAATTTCTAAAATGGTAATATTCAATTCTAACCCTTTGATTCCGAACAAAGGCAGCATAATTTCAAGATAAAAATACGCATACAAACTAAAAAAGAAAACTTGGAGCAAACTATTCATTCCAATTAAACCAGCAGTTAATTCGCGATTGCCTTCGGCGAGTTCATTCCAAACAATAACCATAGCGATACAAGGTGCTAAACCAATAATTATTAAACCCGTCATATATTCTGGATAGTCTTGTAAGAAAAAAGTCGCCAACAAAAACATTAAAAATGGCCCTACAATCCATGTAATAAGAAACGAAGCGGTGAGCAATTTTGGTTTTTCAAACATTTGTGGCACTTTTGAAAAATCAATTTTAGTTAATGGCGGATACATCATTAAAATTAATCCAATAGCTAATGGAATGTTGGTAGTTCCTGATGAAAAAGAAGTAATAAAATCGGCTGAATTTGGAATAAAATAACCAATGGAAACCCCAATTAGCATCGCTAAAAATATCCATAAGGTTAAAAATCGGTCTAAAAATCCTAATCTTTTTTTCATTTTAATTTATTTTATTTGAGAAAATACAAAATATAGTTCGCTTGCAATTTGCAAACTTCTTTCTGTGTATTTTTCGTTCATTACATCCGTTCCATCAAAAGCTTTTGGGTCGTCGTATTTGATTGGAAATCGAGATTCTGCACCAAAAACCATAGGACAACCCGCATCGGCATGGTTACAAGTCATTATGGCAGCGAAATTAGTTTTCGGATTAAAATCATTGTAATATGTTTTTGAAAAACAAATAATGGGATGTTGATTTTCATCGAATTTTACAGCATAAACGGGATTTGCTGTATCTGAAATTTTTTGAATTTCAAATCCTTGATTCGTTAAGGTTTCAGGTACTTTTGAAAACATTGCTGTTGCTTCCGTTCCACCAGAATAGCAAAATACATTTTGAAGTTGAAAATGAAACGCCATAGTTTGTGCCCAAATTTGCGACAAATGACTTCTTCTAGAATTGTGTGTGCAGATAAAATTCAACCGATTTTCTTCTTGCTGATCGACTTTGTTTTGAATATAATTCACTAAGGGTTGTAAAACTGCTTGTCTTTCAATCGAAACAGGAATTTCTTTTACCATTTCAATGGTTTTTGATAGATTATTGAACATGTTTTCAGCAATTTATTTTAACAGCATTTGGCATCTAACTTAATATACATGCCCATAAAATAACGACCAATGGTTTCAAAAACGTCTTTATTTAAACAATAACAAATTGATTTTCCTTCAATAGTGCCTTGTATGATATTGGCATTTTTTAATTCTTTTAAATGTTGAGAAATAGTTGGTTGTGCTAATGGTAATTCGTTTACAATATCGCCACAAATACAAGAATCAACCTTTAATAAATATTGAATAATAGCAACTCTAGCCGGATTGGCCATAGCTTTAAACAAGTTGGCCATATCATTTTGTTCGTTTGTAAAAGATTCAGATTTTGTAATTCCCATAATATCATATTTATATATTGCAATATTACGATAATAATAGTCCACAAAAAAATTATTTCATTTTTTGTTCTATATTTTTTAAGATTCCCAATTGTTTTTCTTGGCTATCAAAGAGCACTTTAATTTGTTCTTCTAATAATAAATCGATTTTTTGATTTAAAGCTCTAATTTCTAATTCAGATTTTAAATTAATTAAATAATCATTTTCACTTCGTTTTCTGTCTTTTTCTTCTTGTCTATTCTGACTCATCATAATAATTGGTGCTTGAAGCGCAGCAATACAGGATAGAATTAAATTCATTAAAATAAAAGGATACGGATCAAAAATAAAGTTGGTTACTGCTATGGAATTATAAGCAATCCAAATTAATAACACTATAAAAAAAGAAATAATAAACGCCCAACTACCACCAAAATTTGCAACTTTATCAGAAATAACTTGCCCTTTAGTTAATATATCTGTAGGTGGATGTAATAAATTGGTAAGAATCAATTGTTCTTCCGCAATAGTTTTCTTTACAATCTCTTGTAATTTTTTTAATTGTTCGTCTTCCGCGTCCAATAAATTTTTTATTTCGTTTTTCATAGTATAAATATAAATGTTAAAACCAATTTCGTTTTTTGAAATAAATAATCATGGATACAAACAAAAGAAACATACCTGCCACCACATAAAAATAACCATATTTCCAATGTAACTCGGGCATATTGTCGAAATTCATACCATACACACCCACAACAAAGGTTAATGGAATAAAGAATACAGAAACTACTGTCAAAGTTTTCATTACTTCATTCATTTTATGACTTTGCATAGAAAAATAAAATGAAGAAGCACTATCCAAAGAGCTTAAATCGGCATCAATCTGATCTAAAAGCTCCAAGCATTTTTGATGTAAACGAGAAAAAAACGAATAATTTTCAACTGTTATCACATTAAATACATCGTCCTCTTTCATGCTTTTTATTGAATATAAAGAATCGCGAAGCGGGACAATAGAACGACGCAAAAAGTTTAAATTATCTCTATGGTGCTCTATATCTTCTAAAATATTCGGATTGGGTTTGGTCTTAATCAAATCAATGACGGTATCAATTTTATGTTCCTCACTTTCTATGGTGATGTAAAAATTTTCCATAACAGCGTCTAGCAACAAATATAACAAGTAATCTACCTTTCTGTCTCTAACTATTCCTGCGTGCTGACGCATTCTTTCCCGGATATGCAAAAAGAAATCGCTCTTTTTTTCCTGAAACGAAAATAGCAATCCATCACGTAAAATAAAACTAATTTGCTCTACATCAATACCTTTAGAATCTGGAAGTAAGGACTTAATATTAAAAAAAAGTGTATGATTGTACTCCTCTACTTTTGATCGTTTTAGAATATTTAATATATCACCCAAAATAAAATCATCAATTTTAAATTTGATGCCAATTTCCTTAATTAAGCTTATGTCCGACAAGCCATGCAAATTAATCCAATTGTTTTTTGCCGCATCTAAATGTTTATCCAATTGAGATAATTTTATATCCTCAAATTCAGCTAATTCCTCTGAATCATATACAAATAATTGCATTTCAGGCACGGTATTTTCATGTTTACCTGTATACTCTATTAGAGTTGGTATGACTTTTCGACCTTTTTTGTATAATAGTTTTCGCACTTTATATTAAATAAGTATTTTTACCTTTTACAAATATAACTAATTCTTATGCAAACCATAATTATAAATATAAAACAATTGCTCCAAGTTAGAGCAACTTCAATTAAAAAAGTTTCAGGTTCGGAAATGGCGCATTTACCCATTTTAGAGCATGCCTTTTTAGTTTTGGAAAAGGATCTTATTTCCGATTTTGGTTTGATGGAAAATTGTCCAGAATTAAAAAATGCAACAGTAGTTGATGCTACTGGAAAAATTGTAATGCCAAGTTTTTGCGACAGTCATACCCATATTGTATATGCTGGAAATAGAAGTGGCGAGTTTGTAGATAGAATAAAAGGTTTATCGTATGAAGAAATTGCCAATCGTGGTGGCGGCATTTTAAATTCGGCTAAGAAATTAAATGAAACATCCGAAGATGACATTTACAATCAATCGAAAAAACGCCTAGAGGAAGTCATTTCTCAAGGAACAGGAGCCGTTGAGATTAAATCAGGGTACGGATTAACCGTAGAAGGCGAATTAAAAATGCTTCGCGTAATTCAAAAACTAAAAGAAAACTATCCTATTGCGATAAAATCAACTTTTCTTGGCGCACACGCATTTCCAACAGAGTACAAAGAAAATCATCAAGCGTATATCGATTTGATAATTAACGAAATGCTACCTAAAATCGCAGCAGAAAATTTAGCCGATTATATTGATGCTTTTTTAGAAACGGGTTATTTTAGTGTTTCTGAAACCATTCAAATTATGGAAGCGGGTAAAAAATATGGCTTAAAACCAAAAATCCACGTCAATCAATTTACCGCTATAGACGGGATAAAAGCTTGTGTGGAAAATGGTGCATTAAGTGTCGACCATTTAGAAATTGTTACAGATGAAGATATTCAAATTTTGAAAAATGCTGATTGTATGCCTGTGGCGTTACCAAGTTGTTCGTATTTTATTTCAATTCCATATACACCTGTACGACAAATGTTGCAGGCGGGTTTACCTTTAGCGTTAGCTTCGGATTTTAACCCAGGAACAACACCTTCTGGAAATATGCATTTTGTGGTTGCTACGGCTTGTATCAAAATGAAAATGACTCCAGAAGAAGCTATAAATGCCGCCACAATTAACGGCGCTTATGCCATGGATTTATGCGAGTCGCACGGAAGTATTACAAAAGGCAAAAAAGCCAATTTAATTATTACAAAACCTTTACATAGTTTCTATGAAATTCCGTATTGTTTTGCTACAAATTTGATTGATAGTGTTTGGTTAGATGGGAAAATATTTGATTAATAGGTACGCAGATTTAATGGATTTTACAGATAAAACTTGATAAAAATTTAGTGATCTTTGCGAAAACCCTTGTGTCGTTGCGGTAAAAACAAACCTAAAACTCGGCTTCTACAATAAACTCCATAATTTCCTTTGAAATAGGATGTTCAAACTGAATGTATTCGGCATGAAGATGCAACCTATCGGCTTTTGTACCGTATAAATCGTCGCCAACAATAGGTGTTTGTAATCCTAAACTATGAGAAGCGTGCACTCGTAATTGGTGCGTTCTTCCTGTAATCGGATAAAAATGAACTTTTGTTTTTCCGTTTTTTACTTCAATGGTTTTCCACTTGGTTTGCGCCGATTTTCCGTGTTCGTAACATACCAATTGCCTTGGTCTGTCCTCTAAATCTACTCGCAAAGGCAAATCAATATAACCGTGAGATTGTTCCAATAAACCATCCAATAAAGCGACATAGCGTTTCTTAATGGTTCGATTGATAAACTGACTTTGCAATTGTACGGCTGCAGCTTCATTTTTTGCGATAAGCATAATTCCAGAAGTGGACATATCCAATCGATGTACAATTAAAGGACCTGTGGCTTCTGGGTATTTCTCCTTAATTCGTGCAAAAACCGAATCTGAAATGGTTTTTCCAGGAACGGATAAAAACTCGGTAGGCTTATTGATTACTAACATCACTTCATCTTCGTACACAATTTCAATTTCTTTTCCTTCCGCGTGATTCATAATAAATGGATTTTCTTCCATTTCTAAACCTTTTAGCATATGTCCCATTAAAATGGGTTCGCATTTACTTTTACAAGACGGGTAAAATTGTTTGTGCTGTCGCACTTCGGAATTTGGCGATAGTCCCCACCAAAATTCAGCCATACAAATAGGTTTTAACTGATGTTGGAAAGCATAATGCAATAACTTTGGGGCAGCACATTCACCAGCACCAGCAGGCGGATTATTATTAAAAATTTCAGCTAAACTTTTCTTCTCTTGATATTGATTGTAAAAAGAATATTCTGAAAATAATTTTTGTTGTAATTGAGCCGATTTGGCTTTTCGGTCTTCTTTTATTTGATTCATTTCATTTGTAAAAACTGCTACTTTTTCTTCTAAAGACTGCAACGTCAATTTCCAATATTTCGTCATTTTTTTTAACAAAATGCTTTCTTGCTTACTGGCTTCTGATAATTCTAAATTTAGAAGTGCTATATCTTCATTGCTTAAAGTAGATTCTAGCTGATTTCGCTTTTCGTCGCGGAGGATTTTTTGCTCTTTTATTCTTGTTTTTTGCTGTTGCAATTCGGTTTCTGCTTGAATTTTAGCTTGTTTAAAAGACGCTAAAGCCTGTAAGTAATTGACATCATTTTCTAAATTTTCAAGGGTACGATTGAAAGCATTTAGTACTTCTTCTTCTTTACGAAAAAAGCTATCTTCTGTTAACATATCAAAAACCGTAGGAACAAAATAAAGGTGCTGATTTTCATTCGCTAATTTTCCTGAAAACGCCCATAAATAACCCAATTCCCCTTTTTTATTTTGACAAACCAAAACACCAAACATTTTTCCAATTACTAAACCTTTTTGAGTGGAATCTAATCCAAAATTATGATCAAAATTAGTTTGAGTTGCTAAATAATCTTGCAATGAAGTAGCCGCAATTTCACTCAATTTATGTGGCTGATAATAAAATGGAAATGTGAATTTTTCAGGTAAAGAAATTCCTGAAATATCGGTTTTAAAAAGTTGAAAAAATGGGTTTTGCATGTCGCAAAGATAACATATAAAAATTCCAAAAATAAAATATCAAATTTCAAAAAAATCACGCACATCTAAATTAAATATTTATAAACTCAAAAAAAAAGGTCAAACATTTTTTTTTACTACTTGCTTATTTTATTTTTGCAGTGATATATAAAAACCAAAACGAGAAATGGGAAGAGCGTTTGAATTCAGAAAAGGAAGAAAAATGAAGCGTTGGTCTGCAATGGCTAAAGCATTTACCAGAATTGGTAAAGATATTGTAATGGCGGTTAAAGAAGGAGGTCCAAACCCGGATGCCAACTCACGATTAAGAGCCATCATACAAAACTCAAAGGCAGTAAACATGCCTAAAGAAAACGTAGAACGTGCCATTAAAAAAGCAACAGATAAAGATACCGCAAACTATAAAGAAATATTATTTGAAGGATATGCACCACACGGAATTGCTATTTTAATTGAAACCGCTTCTGATAATAACAACAGAACTGTTGCGAATATCAGAAGTTATTTCAACAAATGTAACGGAACAATGGGAACACAAGGTTCGGTTGAATTTATGTTTGACCATACTTGTAATTTCAGAATTCCAGCTGCTGGACAAGATATTGACGAATTAGAATTAGAAATGATTGATTTTGGTGTAGAAGAAATTTTCGCTGATGATGAAGAGGGTATTTTAATGTACGCGCCTTTTGAAAGTTTCGGAGCGATTCAAAAAGAATTGGAATCTAGAGGTTTAGAAATTTTATCTTCAGGATTTGATAGAATTCCGCAAGTAACTAAAGAATTAACTCCAGAGCAAGTTGCGGATGTAGAAAAATTATTAGAAAAAATTGAAGAAGACGATGACGTAATGAACGTATTTCATACTATGTTGGAAAATTAGATAATTAGGCAATTAGATAATTAGATAATTGGCACATTGACTCATTGGCACATTAATTATTGATGATGATACGGTTCGTTATTCAAAATGGTAAACCCTCTATAAATTTGTTCAATTACAAATAAACGCACCATTTGATGTGAAAAAGTCATTTGAGATAAAGCAACTTTTCCTTGTGCTTTTTGATAGACTTCTTCTGAAAATCCGTAAGGCCCTCCAATTACAAATACTAACGTTTTAATTCCAGAGTTCATTTTCTTTTGTAAAAAATCAGAAAATCCAACACTAGTATATTCCTTTCCGTTTTCGTCCAATAAAATTAATTGATCGGTTGGCGCTAATTTTCCTAAAATAAGTTGCCCTTCTTTCATCTTTTGTTCAGATTCCGATAAATTTTTTGCGTTTTTTATATCAGGAATCACTTCCAAATCGAACTTAATATAAAACCCCAATCGCTTGGTATATTCTTCAATTAAAGCGTTTAGATTTTTATTATCTGTTTTCCCTATGGCGATAAGTTTGATGTTCATTTTGAGATTATTTTAAACACAAAGAAAATAGTTAAAATGTGTCTTAGTTTTAAAAAATATATGTTTTACTAACATTCAATCAATGATCTAAAAATCTAATCATCTAATTATCTAATTGTCTAATTATCTAATCGGCTCATTAACTTCACGCACTCCACCGCCTCTTTTACATCATGAACTCTTAAAATAGTCGCGCCTTTTTGCAAACAAAACGCATGTAAAAATGTCGTTCCGTTTAATGCTTCTTCAGGCGAAGTTTCTAATGCTTTATAAATCATTGATTTTCTTGAAATTCCTGCTAAAATAGGTAAATCGTGAAATTGTAATAGTTCTAAATTATGAAGTAATTCGTAATTCTGTTCTAAAGTTTTCGCAAATCCAAAACCTGGATCGATGATAATATCATTTAAACCAAAGCGACTTGCTTTTGCAATTCGTTCCGAAAAATAATAATTCATTTCTTTTAGTAAATCGTCATAATTGGTTAAGCTTTGCATGGTTTTTGGCGTGCCTTTCATGTGCATCATAATGTACGGAACTTGCAATTTTGCAACCGTTTCTAACATGTTTTCATCTAACAAACCGGCGGAAATATCATTAATTAAAGCCGCACCATTTTCGATAGCCTGTTGGGCTACTTCACTTCTAAAAGTATCAATAGAAAGTAAAATATCCGGGAATTTTTCAACTAATAACTTGACAATTGGTATCACGCGATTCAATTCTTCTGTTTCGGAAACAAATTCGGCTCCCGGTTTACTCGAATAGCCCCCTAAATCAATAAAAGTAGCACCATCAACTAACATTTTTTCTACCTGAAAAAGAATTTCATTAGAATTTGTAAGTTTTCCACCATCAAAAAATGAATCTGGCGTCACATTAACAATACCCATCACTTTAGGTGTTGATAAGTTGATGAGCGTTCCTTTACAGTTTATTGTTGACATCGTATTTTTTACTTATATTTGAAGTTTGATACAAATATAAAATAATAATGAGCAATACCTCACAAGAATACGACAAAGTTATAGCAGTTTGCAGAGAATTATTTACAAAAAAAGCCCACGATTATGGTACGGCTTGGCGTGTTTTACGTTTGCCCTCATTAACCGATCAAATATTCATTAAAGCACAACGCATAAGAAGTTTACAAGAAAACGACGTAAGAAAAGTAGATGAAGATGAAACGTCAGAATTTATTGGAATCATCAATTATTGCGTAATGGCATTAATACAAATGGATAAAGGAATTGCTTCTCAACCGGATTTATCAGCCGATGAAGCCATAAAATTATTCAATCATAAAATTGAAATCACGAAAGAACTAATGGAAGATAAAAATCACGATTATGGGGAAGCTTGGCGCGATATGCGTGTAAGTTCTCTTACTGATTTGATTATTCAAAAGTTATTACGCGTGAAACAGATTGAAGACAACCAAGGAAAAACATTAGTTTCTGAAGGTATTGATGCCAATTATCAAGATATGATAAACTATTCGGTTTTTGCTTTAATTTTGATGAAATTTGGAGTGTAATAGTTTCCAGAGATTCGCAAAGTTACTCGCAAAGACACGCAAAAAATTACATTTAAAAATCTCTGTAAATACAATAACATTTCATTAACAACAGGTATCAATTTACTAACTTATATTTGATAAATTAAAAAACTTAGTGAAGCTCTGTGTAATCTTTGTGTAACGCTGCGTAACAAATAAAAAAATGAACAAAAAAAATATTTCTTGGGGTATCAGAATAGTAGTTGCATTACTATTTTTAGTTTCAGCAATTGCCAAATTATATCCGTCGCCTTATTTTGCAATTTCTACTTTTGAAGTCAAACAATTGTATACCTTAGGATTCTCAGATTCACTTGCACCCTATTTTTCAAGAATTATAATTGGAGTCGAATTTGCTCTTGGCTTTTTAATGCTTAGCAATCATTTCTTAAAACGTATTACCATTCCTGCAACAATTGGTTTGTTAAGTGTTTTCATCATTCATTTGAGTTATGTTACTTTTTTAAGTGGCGGAAATTCAGGAAATTGTGGTTGTTTTGGCGAATTAATTCCGATGACACCAATTGAAGCCATTATTAAAAATATCCTCGCAGTTGGATTGTTAATTTGGCTATGGAAAATTTCAGAAAACGATAATAAACCGAATATTTGGATCTTAACCTCTGTGACTTTAGGTTGTATTTTAGGCTTATTCATGTTGGCACCCATGAAAGCGAGTGCCGTGTCAAGTTCAAATAACAATGACACTAGCACTATTACAACTGATCCCATTTCAAAATTAACAGATTCAGTAAAAACTGAGGAAATTAAAACCATCGATTCCTCGAAAATTAAAGTTGAAAAAGCGGTTGAAGAAGTTAAAAAAGAAGTAGGACCAAAACCAGCGGTTTCAGGTTATGCTGACTTATATACGGATATCGACAAAGGTCAAAAAATATTATGCTTTTTTGTTCCAGGTTGCGAACATTGTAGAGAAGCGGCAAAAGATTTACACGCTTTACAAAAAAAACACAAGGATTTTCCACAAGTACAAATTGTTTTTATGGATGAAGAAGCGGAAAAAATTCCAGATTTCTTTACATATGCTGGCAAACAATTTCCATATAAAGTGATTGATATTATTCCGTTTTGGACAAAATTAGGCACAGGAAAAGACACGCCTGGCGTAGTATATCTACATAACGGAAACGTAATTAAATTTTTTGATGGAATTGCTGAAAAAGCATTTAATAAAAAAGCATTAGAGAAAGTTATATACAAAAAATAATTACACAGAGTCACACAAAAATTTCACAGAGAAACACAAAATATTTTTGCGAATCTTTGTTTTAACTTTGCGAATCTTTGCGAAACAACTAAAATCAATATTATGAAAAAAATCATAGCTACATTAGCATTAAGTCTTGGATTAACATCTTGCCAAGCACAAACTGAATTTTCAAAAGAAAGTTTAAACGCAAAATTAATCAACTCTGAAAATCAAGAGATTTCTTTTGAAGAGATTTTAAAGCACAACCAAGGCAAAACTGTGGTAATTGAAGTTTGGGCGTCTTGGTGTTCGGACTGTATAAAAAGTATGCCACAGGTTAAGGAGTTAAAAGCCAAATATCCAGAAGTTGCTTTTGTAAATTTATCTTGTGATAAAACCTTTGATGCTTGGAAAAGCGGCATGGAAAAACATGAGGTTACGGGCGAAAATTATCTAATTAAAGATGGAATGAAAGGCGAATTTGGAACTTCAATAAAATTGGATTGGATTCCTCGTTTTATGGTAATTAACAAAGAAGGAAAAATTGTTTTGTTCCGCGCCATCGAAAAAGACTTTGATAAAATCATTGAAAGTATAGAAAAATCTAAATAAAATATCATAACCAAAATAAGCATTTTTTATTCTTTCAACACTGATTTGAGAAATTTTAATAATTTTAATAATTTTTCCAATCTGTGTTCAAAAAAAATGTTGTAACAAAATTAAAAAATGAGAAAAAACATCGTAGCCGGTAACTGGAAAATGAATAAAACCTTACCGCAAGCCATTGAATTAATCAATGAAATTAAAAACAATAAACCAAACAATTCAGCGGAAGTTATTTTAGCTACTCCTTTTCCTTATTTAGCAAAAGCTACCGAATTAGTAGCGGGTTCAGGTATTAAAATCGCGGCGCAAAACATGCATCAGGCAGAAGGTGGCGCGTTTACTGGTGAAGTTTCCGCAGCTATGTTAACCAGTATTGGCGTTAACACTGTAATTTTAGGACACAGTGAAAGAAGAGCTTATTTTCACGAAAATGATGCCTTATTAGCTAACAAAGTAGATACCGCATTGGCTCACGATATGACTGTTATTTTTTGCTTTGGCGAAGAATTAAAAGACAGACAAAGCGACAATCATTTTAACGTTGTGGAATACCAATTACGTGATGGTTTGTTTCATATTTCAAAAGAAAACTGGAAAAATATTGTATTGGCTTACGAACCTGTTTGGGCAATTGGAACTGGTGAAACCGCCTCTCCGGAACAAGCGCAAGAAATGCATTTATTTATTAGAAATTTAGTAGATAAAGTGTTTGGAAGAGACATTTCAGAAAATGTTTCCATTCTTTACGGTGGAAGTGTAAAACCAGATAATGCTAAAGAAATTTTTTCTAAACCAGATGTAGACGGCGGATTAATCGGTGGAGCGGCATTAAACGCTAACGATTTTTTCGGAATTATTTCTGGAATATAATTTTGGTTTCAAGTTTCAGGTTTCTAGTTAAATTAAACAACCTGAAACTTGAAACTTGAAACTTTAAACTCAAAAATGGAATACCTCTTAATCCCAATTGTAGCATTACTTGCTTCTGCCCTAACCTTTTTCTCTGGTTTTGGATTAGGAACGTTGTTATTACCTGCTTTTGCCTTATTTTTTCCTATAGATGTGGCGATTGCTTTAACTGCAATGGTACATTTTTTGAACAATGCATTTAAATTTATTTTGGTAAAAAAACATATTGATTGGAAAATCGTATTGCAATTTGGTCTTCCTGCTTTGCTTTTTTCTTTTCTTGGGGCACTGCTTTTAGATAAGATTACTTATGCTACTATTATAGCCGAATATACAATTAACAACTCTGTTTTTCAAATCACAATAATGAAAAGCGTTGTGGCTATTTTACTAATTTTCTTCGCTTTATTTGAGTTACTTCCGAAACTAAAAAACCTGCAATTTCCAAAAAAGTATTTGCCCATTGGTGGGATTTTAAGTGGCTTTTTTGGCGGACTTTCAGGGCATCAAGGCGCATTACGAAGTGCGTTTTTAACGAAAGTGGGTTTATCAAAAGAAGTGTTTATTGCTACTGGTGTTAGCATCGCATGCCTGATTGATATTAGTCGGATGTCCGTGTATTTTACCAACATTTCAAAAGTGAAGGACAATTTAAATATCAATTTAGTAATTATTGCAACCCTTGCTGCGTTTATAGGTGTGTATTTTGGAAACAAATTGGTAAAAAAAATAACCATAAACACCGTTCAGAAAATCGTGGCAGTTATGATTATTGTATTTGCGATTGCTTTAGGGTTTGGGATTGTTTAGATGGGTACACAGATTTAACTAATGAAACAGATTTTCACAGATTAAATTCAAAACCTTGTCAATCTGAACTTGTTTCAGATTCTATTTCTATACTCTATTTTCTATACTCTATCTTCTGTCTTCCCTTTTCACATAATTATGCAAAAAATCACCTTTCGGTTTTCCTAAATCAAAGGAACTGAATTTCGTTAAAAAACGGGTTTCTTTTCTGGCCTCGTCTCTGTCCCAATTTTCATATTCTATACGATAAATAGCGGAATACATTTCGGCTCTTCCCACACCGTGAAAACAATGAATTAGTACTGGGTAATTTGCCTTATTGTCCATTACTTTAAAAAAAGCATCTAAATTTTCTGGCTTTGGCACTTGATCGGAGCCTATATTGAAATAATTCAATCCTTCAATTTTAGCAGCTGCTTCTTTTTCTGCAATAAGTTCTACTGGAATTTCTGGATTATTCACATCGTCACCGGTTCCTGGAAAACGCAAATCGATAATGCTTTTAATATGGTGCTCTTTTACAAAATCGGCAATATCTTCTGGTGGAATGACGCCACTTTTATAGACTTTACCTTCGGAAATTACTTTTAAATTATGGTTTATTTTATAATCATAAAAATAGCTTTTTGCCCAAAAAATAGCTCCAATTATTAAAATTGAAAGTAAAATTGTTATTATTTTTTTATTCTTTTTAAACATATAAGTTTTTTTACTTTTTTATTGATATTGAATATTGATATTGATATTGAATATTGATATTGTTATTGTTATTGTAGCTTTTTATCAATAATTCTATTAAAATAATCTTGAATAAAAGCTTTACAAGCAACTTCCAAATCATTCATTTCTTTGTTTCTTTTTCCAATTAAATTGTGCAATTGTTCTTTATCCGCTTTACTATAAAAACCAACGGCAACTTTTCCGTCAAAAGCACAAACGTAATTTCCTCGGGCAAAGTTATACATTCCTGTATTGTAATTAATTACAAAAGGTTGAATTCCTTGTTTTTTATCCATTAAACTTCTTCCCCAACTTCTAAATGGTTTATTATACCCAATAATATCCATAACTGTAGGGAAAATATCAATATGTTGAGCCAACTCATTACTTTCGCCTTTCAGTTTATATTTTGGTGAATAAAAAAGTATGGGAACTGCTAATCTATTCATTATTTTATGATGGTATTCTTCATTATAATTCACTAAATTACAATGATCTGCGGTGATGATAAATATAGTGTTTTCAAACCAATGTTGTTTTTTAGCGGCTTCAAAAAACTTTTTAAAAGCATAATCTGTATACCCAACAGGCTGATGCATCAAACTTGTGCCTTTTGGAATTTTATTTTTAAACTCCGCTGGTACCACGTAAGGTTCGTGTGAAGTTACCGTAAAAATGGTACTAAAAAATGGGGCTTTCTTTTGGCTTATCGTTTTATTCATAAATTGCATAAAAGGCTCGTCCCAAATTCCCCACGAACCATCAAAATCGGCATCATTTCCGTATTCAGTCATACCATAGTAATGGTCAAAACCTAAAATATTTCCAAATCCTAAAAATCCCATGGAGCCATTTGGTGCACCGTGAAAAAATGAAGTATCATACCCTTTACTTTTTAAACAAGAAACCATAGAGCCAATGTTTTGTTTGGCATACGGAGAAGACGTAAAGGCATCTTTAAACGATGGAATTCCTGATAATATAGACGACATACCGTGAATGGATTTATACCCATTAGCATACGCATTGGTAAAAATAAAACTTTCGGTAGCCAAGGAATCAATAAAAGGCGTATAACTCACATAATTCTTAATTTTTGTGTTTTTATTAAACGCACCAATATATTCTCTTCCCATACTTTCTGTAATAATTAATACAATATTTGGTGTGGTTGGAGCATTAGAATCGTACAATTTTATTGGTTGAAAATTAGCCTTTACAACAGATTCTGGTATGTTAAAATCTGTTTTTTTAAATGATTGTACACCTAACGTTCTTAAAAACGAAAAAGTTGAATTTAGAACTAAATCCGCTTGTTGCGATTTTTTTACAAATCTGTTAGCGTCAACCAAATTAATTGGTCTGGTACTTTTCTTAAAATCGCCTCGAATTCCACCAATACATATAGTGGCAATTACTAACACACCGAAAATAGATTTGGCAACATATTTTATCTTAGCATTTTCTACTAAATTGTGTTTCACTTTTACTTTTTGATACAATAAAATCCATAGAAAAGATACCAAAATAAACAACAAAAACACATGCCAATAAGTAATTAAAAATCTAAATAACATACCGCCTTTTGACTCTTCATTTTTTACCAAATCCCAAGCGGCAAGCGTTAAACGAGAAAAATTGTATTTGTAATAGATTAAATCTACAAAATTAAAGGCGTAAAAAAATAAATTAGAAATGAAATACAAATAAAACAATCCTTTTTGATACTTCGGTTTTGTATTTATAAAAAATGGTAAAGTAGAAAGTAAAATAAATAGCCCATTTACATATAAAATGGCTGTGGTATCAAAAACCAAACCATGATACGAAATTTGTATAAACTCCGATATAGACGTTACTTCAACAATATCACTATTGTAGACATAAAATAAAATTCTTGCTATAAAATAAAACAAATAAGCTAGTGCTATTCGGTAAAATAACACGGAGTATTCATTTAATCTGAAAAATGATTTCATTTAATTAAAGTTTAATTGCTGCAAAATTAACAATAATCAAAGTTTTACAGTTAAAAATTTTTATAAAGTTCAATTTTTTTATAAATTGCAGTTTAAAATAACTTTTTATATGAAAAATGTAACACGACTTTTTGATTTTCCTTATTTTCAATTAGAAAATTACAACTTACCAGATGCTTTAGTAACTAAAAATGGTACTAATTGGATTAAAACTTCTACACAAGAATATATCCATAAAGCCAATGCCTTATCAAGAGCCTTATTACATTTAGGAGTAAATAAAAATGATAAAATTGCTATCATTTCTTCAAATAATAGAACAGAATGGCATATTTCAGATATTGGAATTTTGCAAACTGGAGCACAAAACGTGCCAATTTATCCAACCATATCTTCTGAAGATTACGAATATATTCTAAATCATTCTGAAGCAAAATACTGTTTCGTATCCGACCAAGAAGTATATGATAAATTAAAAGCAGTACATGCAAAAATTCCATTATTACAAGATATTTATTCGTTTAACGAAATTTCTGGTTGTAATAAATGGAGTGATTTATTGGAAACCGGTAAAGATGACGCAAATCAAAATGACGTAGAAGATCGTAAAAATGCTGTTTTGCCTTCCGATTTAGCAACCATAATTTATACTTCAGGAACTACAGGCCGACCAAAAGGCGTAATGCTTACGCACGACAATATTGTTTCAGATGTGTTAAATTCAGATAAAAGAATGCCGTTACGAAAAGGAAGTACGCGTGCGTTGAGTTTCTTGCCGATTTGCCATATTTTCGAAAGAATGCTAACGTATTTGTATCAATATGGTGGTATATCTATTTATTTTGCGGAAAGTATTGAAAAAATATCCGACAATTTAAAAGAAGTACATCCACACGTAATGTCAGTTGTACCAAGACTTTTAGAAAAAGTATACGATAAAATTTACGCAAAAGGTGCTGATTTAACAGGGATTAAAAAGAAACTATTCTTTTGGGCATTAGATTTAGGTATGGCTTACAAACCTTATAATGAAAATGGTGCCTTGTATAACTTCAAATTGGCCATTGCCAGAAAATTAATTTTCTCTAAATGGCAAGAAGGCTTGGGTGGCGAATTGGAAATGTTAGTTTCTGGTAGTGCGGCATTACAAACACGTTTAACCAAAGTATTTACAGCCGCTGGAATTCCAGTAATGGAAGGATACGGATTAACAGAAACGTCTCCAGTAATTTCAGTAAACGATATGCGAAATGGCGGATTCAGAATTGGTACTGTTGGTA
>RDXY01000033.1 GCA_004293045.1 Flavobacteriia bacterium
ATCGGTTACCGTTATGTATACCTTGGCATCACCTTCTACAATTTCAATAGACAAACTGCCTTTCCCTTTCATCGCATCAATGGCATTTTTTACTAAATTCTCAATTGTCCAACTGTGTAAAATCGGGTTTAATGATACAAAAAGGGGGTTTTCTGGTGCTCGAAAATCAAAAGTTACTTGCTTAGAAACGCGAGATTGCAAATACTCAAATGATGCTTTTGTTTCTTCTATTATATTTCTTTTTTCTAAAACAGGTTCACTTCCAATTTTTGAAAATCTATCTGTAATCGTTTGTAACCTATTGATATCTTTTTGGATTTCTTCAATTGTAGTTTCATCAATATTTTCTAATTTCAACAACTCCAACCAACCAATTAAAGAGGATAAGGGCGTACCTATTTGATGTGCCGTTTCTTTAGCCATTCCTGCCCAAAGTTTATTTTGGGTTGCCATTTTTGTAGCACGATAAAAATTATACACCACGCCGCCAAACAAAAAGGCCACTAATAATAAGGCAATTGGATAATATTTTAATTTATTTAATATGGGAGAATCGCCATAATACACAAAATGATAGTCATTTGCTGCAAATTGTACTTTTATTGGAGCATTTTGACTTTTAATTTTATTTAAAAACGCTTTGACTTTAACAGTATCGGTTTCGATTTCACCTAAATTCAAATTACTTAAAATTTTACCTTCTTTATCGGTAAGAATTAAAGGAATGTTTTTATTGTTTTCAATAATAAATGTAGGTAATTGAATATCCGCATCAACATCAGCATTTCTTAAGTTTTTCAAAGCTGTGGCCCAAAGTTCCATCTTATTGCGTTCTTCTTCTTTAAATGTTTGAAAAAAAACATAGGTATTCCATAAAATTAAGGAAGCTATTAAAAACGAGGAAATAATAATTATCCAACGGGTAAGATTTCTTTTTTCAGAAAACTGCATATATCGTATTTTGAGTAAAAATAGGGAATTTTTAGAATTAAGAACAAAGGAAAAAGTAAAAAATTAAAAGGAAAATCTAGTATATTTGTAAAAAATACAACTTATGTTAAGTATTAATCCGAAAGAAATATCGCCCATACAACTACAAAGCTATTTGCAAACTGCTGTGTCGCCCAGACCAATTGCTTTCGCAAGCACTATTGATATTAATGGGAATCCAAATTTATCTCCATTTAGTTTTTTTAATGTGTTTAGTAGTAATCCTCCGATATTAATATTTTCGCCTGCCAGACGTGTTCGAAACAATACTATAAAACACACTCTAATAAACGCACAAGATACTCGTGAAGTTGTAATCAATATTGTAAATTACGATATGGTACAACAAATGAGTTTATCTAGTACTGAATATCCAGAGGGTGTAAACGAATTTGAAAAAGCAGGTTTTACTATGCTGCCATCAGATAATGTAGCACCATATAGAGTGGCAGAAAGTCCGGTGCAATTTGAATGTAAAGTAAATGACATTATTGCATTAGGAACAGAAGGTGGTGCAGGAAATTTAGTCATTTGTGAGGTAGTAAAAATACACCTTCACGAAAGTATTTTAGATGAAAACCGAATGATTGATCAACACAAAATTGATGTGGTTTCTCGTTTAGGAGGCAATTGGTATAGCCGTGCAAACGCAGGATTATTTGAAGTGGAAAAACCAATAACTACTTTAGGGATTGGAGTAGATAGGATTCCAAATTTCATCAAAGAAAGTGGCTATTTTGATGGAAATGATTTAGGGAAATTAGGAAATATAGAAGCCATTCCAAAAGACGAAGAAATTACTATATTTGTAAAAGAAAATTTTGAGGTAAAAGCCGTTTTAAGTTCAGACGATTTTGATACGAAATTTAAAAAAGCAAAAGAATATTTAGACAACAATCAGGTTTTAAACGCTTGGAAATTGTTATTAGCACAAAAATAAATTATAAGAGTTATGGAAGTTATTGGAAAAATTAAAGTAATTGGAGCTACACAAGATGTAAGTGCTTCATTTAAAAAAAGAGAATTAGTTGTTACTACTGAAGAGCAGTATCCACAACATATTTCAGTGGAGTTTCAACAAGCAAAAGTAGATGATTTAAATTCCTACCAAGTTGGGGAACAAGTAAAAGTATCTATCAATTTAAGAGGTAGAGAATGGACGTCTCCACAAGGTGAAGTAAAACATTTTAACACCATCACAGGTTGGAGAATTGAAAGATTGTCAAATGCAGCTCCAACAAGCGCACCAGAAATGCCACCAGTACCTGCTGCTGAAGCATTTGCACCAGCAACCGACTTTAAAGAAGAAGAACACGACGATTTACCTTTTTAATCTAAGATAAAAAAATCTAAAATTGAAATTCCAAATTCCAAAATTCTGTGAAAAGATAAATTTGGAGTTTGGATTTTTTTTGAAATTGAATTTTGATATTGTCATTGAAATTAAAATATGTATTTTTTAACCGCTGAACTTTATTTTCCTCCAACTTCAGAAACTTCTCCTGAAGGAATTATTGCTGTGGGCGGTGATTTATCTCCAGAACGACTAATATTAGCATATCAAAGCGGAATTTTTCCCTGGTATGATGCTGACGAACCAAAACTTTGGTGGTGTCCAAAAGAAAGAATGGTATTATTTTTCGAAAATTTACGAATTACGAAAAGCATGAAAAAAGTACTAATTCGAAATGAATTTCAAGTTACTTTTAATACCAATTTTAGAGCCGTAATTTTAAACTGTCAAAAGTCACCAAGAAAAAACCAAGACGGCACTTGGATTTCTAATGAAATTGTGGAAGCGTATTGCAAACTAAATGAATTAGGTTTTGCCAAAAGCGTAGAAGTTTGGCAAAATAACGAATTAGTAGGCGGCTTATATGGAATTGATTTAGGCGATGTGTTTTGCGGTGAAAGTATGTTTTCAAAAGCACCAAATGCTAGTAAAGTTGCGTTTATTCATTTAGCAAAACAATTAGAATTGGCTAACTATAAACTTTTAGATTGCCAAGTACACAACAATCATTTAGAAAGTTTGGGCTGTATTGAAATTGAAAGAGAAGCGTTTTTAGCGATATTGAAAAGTTAGTAGTTACACAAAGACACACGAAAAAATCCCAGAGCAACGAAAAGATTTATATCCAAAACGATTTCTAACAAATTTTCTCCGATTTATCTTGCATCAAATTTTTTCAAACTTCTTACATATAAATCTTCCACTTTTTTTCGGGCCCATTCTGTTTTTCGTAAAAAAGTTAAACTAGAATTAATAGTCGGATTTTCATTAAAACATTTTATTTTTATCAATTCGCCAAGCGTATCAAAACCATAATACTCCACTAATTTTTCGAGTATGGCTTTTAGTGTTATGCCGTGAAGTGGATCCATTTTATTTTTAGATTTTTAGAATATTAGATTTTTAGACTAAAACAGACTGATTTCTCAGCCAACAATCTGCCACGTGATCGTTTACCATTCCTGTGGCTTGCATATGAGCATACACAACTGTGGAACCCACGAATTTGAAACCCCGCTTTTTTAAATCTTTACTTAATTTATCTGAAATTTCAGTGGTTACTGCAACTTCACTTAATGTTTTTGGTTGGTTATCAATTGGTTTATTGTCTACAAAAGCCCAAATATAGTTAGAAAAACTACCAAATTCTTCTTGTACTTTTATGAAAGCTTGAGCATTTGTTACTGCCGCTTTTATTTTTAATTTGTTTCTAATTATTCCAGCATCTTCGGCTAAAACTTGCAATTTATCATCAGTGAATTTAGCTACTTTTTGTACATCAAAACCTGCGAAAGCTTTTCTGAAATTATCTCGTTTTACTAAAACCGTATACCAACTTAGACCCGCTTGAAACGTTTCTAAAATTAAAAACTCAAACAAAGTCGCATCATCATAAACGGGTTTTCCCCATTCGTTATCGTGATAGTCTTTATATAAATCGGTTTTTTCGCACCAAGCACAACGTTTCTTAGTCATTTACTATTGGTTTTTCGTTGTTATGAATGTAAGTTTCAATTAAAAAATGACCAAAATAAATTAGTGGTGTTAAGCAAATCGCAATGATTAATTTAAATGTATATCCCGTTAATGAGAATTCTATATATTGTTGCGTATTCCAAATTCCGGGTAAATAAAAAGCTATTCCTCCTACTATAAAAGAATCTATTAATTGTGAAATCACAGTAGAACCTGTACTTCGCAGCCAAATCATTTTTTCTCCAGTTTTCCTTTTAAAATAACTAAAAAGCGTAACGTCCAAAAACTGCGCCACTAAAAAGGCAAGAATAGAACCCACAATAATCAAATTACTTTGTCCAAATACAGCCGTAAATTCAGCATTCGAAACCGGACTGATGCCTTTTGCTTCGGGAATTTTCATGGAAAAAAATAAAATTACAAAACAATATGCAATTAAGCCTGCGGTAATATAACTCAGTCTTTTTACCCCTTGTTTTCCAAAATATTCATTAATTAAATCGGTGGTGATAAATACTATTGGCCAAGGCAAAATTCCCATACTTAATACAAAAGGACCGATTTGAATTAATTTTCCTCCAATAAGTTCGGCAGTAATGGCATTGGTAATAAAAATTCCTGCCAAAATAATATATACTATTTCTTTTTTGGTTTTTAACATTTATTCGTCGTAATACTCCTCTTCTACGTAATTATCATTTGCTGGATTACTTGAAAAATTAACTCGCAAATGATTGTCATTTAGCGATTCATTAATCATGGTTTTTATTTTTTGATCAATTTCTTTATCATCAATAATTTTTTCGTCATCAAACCTTCTAAACGCTTTCAGATTCAGTTGCTTATTTTCATCGTGAACAAAAGCAATTGCGGTTAACTTTTCAGAGTTTTTACCATACGAATCTGCTTCTATATTAATTTTCTTATAAAAGAAATAAGATATTTTTTTATCATTATTAGTAATTATTTTTTCATCCAATAACACAATAGAATCATTTTTTTTATCAAAATCTTCATAATAATGAATGGCATTTAACACAATACTATCTTTACTAAACGCAGCCAATTCTTCGGTTTGCTTGTTATGATATAACATTTGTAAAGCTGTATATTTTGTTTTTGGTTCGCTGATTAATTTTTCAATTACACTTTTATCCAATTTTTTATTTCTAGCTAGTTCGCGGTTAGCAATCGCTACATTTAAATCGTCAATATTTAATTTTTCTGCTTTCTCATACAATTGACGCATATCTTTTTCATTTTTAAATGAATATAAAATAGATAAATAGCTATTTAGAGCTTCCACAGGTGCACCATTTTCGTCATCATAATTATATTTGTCATCATCCTCGCTGGCTTCCTCTTCAAATTTCCAACTTACCAATCGTTTGTATTCTAATTTTGCATTGGTAAGCAACATTTTTTTGTATGATTTCAATTTTTTATCCGTTACTTTTTCAGAATTTAACAACACTTGAACAAACTCAACTATTGGCTCATGAAACTCATTTATACTGTAATATTCTAAAATGTTTGGATATAACACTTGAGCATTTTCAAGATCTGACATAAATAAATTAAACAAGCCAGAAATTACATAATTCTCCGAAATTGGTAAATCGTAGTCTAATAATTCTGCAATTTTTTTATAAGCAGCTTTACTTTTTTGTAAAGTCAAAGCGCGCAAAATTGAAAATTGTGTTTGTGTTGAAACGTCTTGTTTTTTATATGCTTGTTCTAAAAACGGAAGTACTTCTGGAGATTTTAAAGCGCCAATACTTTCAAACAAATCGCCTTTAAAATCCATTTCTTCTTTACGAAATTCAAAATTCTCTAACAGGTTTTTAATTTTTGAAAAATCCGATTCTTCAATAGTTAAATTGTTGAATGATTTTATTGCCGAATAGCGTATACTATCGTGTTCGCTATTTAAATCTTCTTCAAAAATGCTGAATTTATTTTCAAAAAAGGTTCTTGAAGTTATAGAAGCATCATCTACTTTAAACGAATTATAGACTTTCTCTATAAAAGGATTATCGTTAGAGTAATTTTTATCAACTAAAGTGGTGAGCGTGTAATATTCGCCTTTTTTGAGTACAATTTTATATTTAATAGCTTGTGTGCTTTTAGGTTTTGTGGCTAACACCTCGTACACATAATAATCATTAACGGGATCTTTAGTGAATTTTTCATTAACCAAATCTAACTTTTGGTTCGATGTTAAAGCCAATGTTTTATCCCATGTGGTAGCTTTATAATCTAACGGATCAAATTTATCCTTTTCATTTATATCAATAGTGTTTGCCACGGAATTAAAACTAACAGCCTCTGTTGCTACAGTATCCACTGCTGTTGCATACTCCGAAGAATTGTAATCATTACTATCTGAATAGTTTTTAAATTCAAAATCTACTGAAATGTTTTTCTTAATTTGATTAAAAAGCGTGTCTAAAACCGCGTAACTTTCGTATCTATGTGGTTGCGAATAGGTAATTTGAATATTGCTTTTATTTGGTGAAAAAATATCAAAAGATTTAAACTTTACTTCAAAATGGTTGGTTTTATCATCTTCTTTATAGTTGTTTTTTCTTTCAAATTTAAAATCTAAATATTCATTTTCTTGTTTTGGAATTTCTACAGAAAAATGGGCTGTAGTATCTTTAAATGTTTTATAGACAATCTCTTCTTTTGCTTTTGTAATTTCGAATGAGTTAAAAAAAGCATCGACTTTATTTTTTGAAGCATTTACTGTTCCTAATAAATAATATTTATTTCCTTTTAAAGCGGATTTTAAATAAATATTTTTTTCTTTCAATTTAGATTGCGATGTAAATTCAAATCTATTTTTATCAAAACTTGTTTGCATGGAATCCAACTCGTGAACGGCATAAAATTCGTAATGCATTCTTTTCAATTCATATTCAGAATCCTCTAAATTTTCAAAATCCATTAGGGTACTTTCTAGGACAAAATAATGTGCATTTTCTTGTTCGTCAAATGCATAAATTTCTGTATCTTCAAGTCTTTTATTCTCTTTTTTATTACCAACAAATGTATAATAAGACGGTATCGTAACTTTGAAATTTTGCTTGTTTGGCACTACTGTTATTGACTCTTGTTTGTACGATTTAATTTTAATATTATTATATACCTCATCTTCGTATTTTCTTACATAATCGCCTTCCCCACTCATAATTACAGAAATAATTTCTAGCGGTGTTATATAATATCTGTATCGTTCGTTTTTACCTGTTTTCGTTTTGCTTTTGATATCATACACAAAATTATTTTTTTCTTGGTATGATTTTTTTTCTAAAATTTCACCTGGGATGTTTTCAAAAAACAAACTATCAAGTGTTTTATGGTTAAATTTTTCGTCTTTTTTGCTAATAAAATCCTTTAGCAACATACGTTTAACATTAATATAACCCCCATTTCCTAAATCTGGAGATTCTAAATTTTCGCCATTTTTTAATACCAAAGGAAACAAAGGCAAAGAAATCATTTCATCTGCAGTTGTGTTGATTTCAAAAACAGGCTTTACAAAATACTCTTCAATTTGTTTCTTTATTTTTTTTCCTTTTTCGGTATAATCAGAGAATATTGGCGTTACGGTATACCCTTTTCTTCGTAACATTTCAATCATACCGTTTTTCCCCGGTAAATGTGCGGCACCAACTGCAGCAAACAAACTCCCTGTTTTCATAATAGAATCCATACTTGCAGACATGATTTCATTTCTATCAAAAAGCATGGCTTTATTGTATAATTTTGGAGAGGAAAGCATGTTAAGCGTATCCATTAAATCCAAATCTTTTTCACGATATGCGTCTCTTAATACTTCTACATAAGAGCGCTTTTTTAATAGTTTTAATATAGCTTGTTTGTTTTCATCTACTTCACTTCTATCCATTTCCGCCTCCGCTTTTTCGATATTTAATGTGGTAGATTTAACGTTTTCTAATCCTACTGTTTTTTTACCATATTTTCTTCCCGTTCTGTAAATGAACATATCTAAATACGTTTCCTCCTGAAATTCTTGATTGGCCTGATTGGTTCGAGAAAGCAACCCAATTAAATTATAATTTGAACCTCTAAAAAGAGAATATAAATAATCTTTTTCTATTGGTGATGTATAAAAATTAGTGTAAAAATTTCTTCTTGTTTGTGTAGATTGATAGAATCCATACAAATCGTATAATTCTGTCCAAGTATTTGGTTCACTTTCGTTAGCAATAAAATCTGAAGCCATTAATTTTTCAAAAAACGAATCAGACAAATGAAAAGAAACCTTGTCGGAAACATGCATGGTACCATACATATAGGATTTTTTTGTTAGTCCGTTACCGGAAATTTCCCAAAATAAACTTTGGTATTTTTTTTCTTGCGCTAATGTAGATAGGGATAAAAATGTAAGTAAAAATAAAATCTTTTTCAAAGGGATAATTATTAAGTTAAATTGTCCCAAATATAATAAATTGAAAAAGATTTTTAATATTAATTTGTACAAAAAATAAAAACTATTTCCATTTGATAGATTCTATAATTTGTTTCATGTCATTTTTAATATAATCCGCAGCCGGAAGTATGGAATCAAAATTTGGCTTGGAATAAAAATACATACTAGCCGTCACAAAATTTTTAGTACTATCAGTAACGTAAAATTGAGCATTTGTTGCGGCATTTCCTCCTACTTGATAAAACATTCCGTACACTTTACTAGTTGGGTTTATGTAAGGCTGTTCTGCGATATCGTTTGCTTTTATTGCGTGTTCGTAGGTTAATTTCTGAGCGTCAATTAGCAATTTCTCTAAATTATTTTGAACAGGTTTATACGTTAAATATACCGTTGCTTTCATTTTTGGATAATGAATTTCCAATCCGCAATTTGAGGTAGCTTTTACTTCTGCCAATTCGTTTTTGTCAAAATCAAAACCACAAGAATTGGAAAATTTCATGTATTTTGCTGGTGGATATTCTAAGCTTAATTGTCCTGTTGGCTTTGGCATTTTATCCTCTCCACAAGAAAGTAGAGAAAGACAAAGTAAGCTAAAAATAAGGGGCGTTTTCATTTTTGTTTGTTTAAAAAAAGTACTATCTATACTCTATTTTGATTAAAAATCAGCATTAATCTAACGAATCAAAATCGACATCTTTTGAACTTGGCGGATTTGAACTAGGTGCTTTAGATAAATCTGAATCTTTTTTTGTGTTTAAGAACGTAAATTCTGTAACTTGAATTTCAGTAGTATATTTAGTAGTGCCATCTTCAGCAGTCCATTGACGTGATTTTATTCTACCCTCAATGTATATTTTATCTCCTTTTGAAAGATATTTTTCACATAATTCTGCCGCTTTATTTCGCACTACAATATTATGCCATTCTGTAGAAGTGATTTTTTCACCCGTAGATTTGTTAATATATACTTCATTGGTTGCCAGAGGAAATCTTCCAATACAACTTTGCGCATCAAAATAATGCATTTTTACCTCGTCACCTAAGTGTCCGATTAGAATAACCTTGTTTAAAGTACCGTTCATGGCTTATATGTTTTTATCAAAAATACTAAATATTATTTATATACCAATTTTTTCAATAAAATTATGCAACACAATTGGAACAGGCAATTGCTTTAATTCTAAAAAAGTATAGCTATTTTTCAGTGTTTCTTTGGTTTCTATTCTGTAAAATTTTATATTTAAATGCTGATGTGATAACTTATGTAATACATCTAAAGCATCATAATATTGAAAATTTTTAATGTTGTAGATTTCTTTTAAGTGAAGAAACAACTTCTGTTCTCCCATTTCATTTTCAGATTCAACACATGGAAATTCATATAAATTTTTCCAAATCCCATTTTCAGTTCTCTTATTCATTATGTAATTTCCAAAAGCATCATGAACCAGTATGTAATTCAAAAAACGTTTGGTTACCTTATTTTTTTTGAGTTTTACGGGTAATTCAGAAACAATTTTAAGTTTATAAGCTTCACAACTGTCATTAAAAACACAGTCTTTACAATTTGGGTTTTTAGGCACACATTGTAAGGCTCCAAATTCCATCATCGCTTGATTGTGAAGATTAGGTTGTGTTGTAGAAAGTAATTTTTGAGCCAGTTCAATAAAATATTTTTTAGTTGTGTTCAGAGAAATGTCATAATTCACATTAAACACCCTTGACAATACTCTAAAAACATTACCATCAACAACTGCAACCGCTTCGTTTACAGAAAAAGAAGCTATTGCTGCAGCGGTATACGTTCCAATTCCTTTTAATTTTAGTAGTTCACTGTAAGTAGTTGGGAAAATTTCCTGATAGTTTTCTACTACAAATTTAGCCGTAAAATGTAAATTTCTGGCACGAGAATAGTAGCCAAGTCCTTGCCAAAGCTTCAAAATTTCTTGTTCATCGGCATTTGCTAAATCATTTACGGTAGGAAAAGCGGTTACGAAATTTATATAATATGGTAAGCCTTGATTCACTCTTGTTTGTTGCAAAATAATTTCTGAAAGCCAAATTTTGTAGGCATCATTGGTATTTCGCCACGGTAAATCTCTATGATTTTGATGGTACCATGTGATGATTTTAGTTGAAAAATTCATATAAATATTTAAAGCTGTAAAAATAAATCATTTATCTGGTTAAATTTTAGTTCATTATGTTTGAATTTGTATTTTTTTAATTCATATATTTGCACACTCAAAAAAATACACATAAAATTTAACACGCAAGAAAATGACGAAAGCAGACATCGTAGCAAAAATTTCAGAAAAATTAGGCCTTGAAAAAGGTGACGTTCAAGCTACTGTAGAATCATTCATGGAGGAAGTGAAAAATTCATTAGAAACTGGTGATAATGTTTACTTAAGAGGATTTGGAAGTTTTATTGTTAAAACAAGAGCTGAAAAAACAGGAAGAAACATTTCAAAAAACACAACTATCAAAATACCTGCCCACAACATACCAGCATTTAAACCTGCTAAAATTTTTGTTGAAAGCGTAAAAGAAAAGACAGAAGTAACTGTATAATATTATTTATTAATCATAAAAACTACACATTATGCCAAGTGGTAAAAAAAGAAAAAGACATAAGGTAGCTACTCACAAGCGTAAAAAAAGAGCGAGAGCTAACCGTCACAAAAAGAAAAAGTAGTCTAAAAACTACTTTTCTTTGTTTAGAAAAGAAGTAACGTTCATTGAATTTTGAATTATTTTATTACTTGATATTCTCAATTTATATTATAATTTTATTGGGTATTTTACCTAAATTGTTTAATCCATCCTAGCAATAAGTTGCTAGTTGATAGTTGATAGTTACGTTATTGTAACCAACAACCGACAACCGACAACAAAATGTTCGGATATAAAAGATACAGCATGAACAAAGAATTAATCATTAGATCTAGTTCAGACGCAGTAGATTTTGCCTTATTAAAAGATGGAAAACTAATTGAATTACACAAAGAAAAAGAGGCTGGCGACAGCAATCAGTTTCAGGTTGGCGATATTTTTATTGCAAAAATAAGAAAGCCTGTTGCTGGACTAAACGCCGCATTTGTGCATTTAGGTCATGAAAAAGATGCATTTTTGCATTATCATGATTTAGGTCCAAACTTAGGTTCTTTGATGAAATTTATTAAACTTGTAAGCGCAGGTAAAATAAAAGATTATTCACTCAAAAATTTCCCTTTTGAACCAGAAATCAGCAAAGACGGCACCATAATGGACACATTAAGCGCCAATCAGTCGATTTTAGTTCAAGTCGTTAAAGAACCTATCTCAACAAAAGGACCAAGAATTAGTTCTGAGATTTCTTTAGCAGGAAGATATGTAGTTTTAGTACCTTTTTCAGACCGTGTATCCATTTCGCAAAAAATTGGAGACCGTGCAGAAAAAGATCGTCTAAAAAAATTACTACAATCTATAAAACCAAAGGGATTTGGTGTTATTGTGAGAACAGTAGCCGAAGGCAGAAAAACAACTGAGATTGAAAAAGATGTAGAAACATTGCTAGACCGTTGGACTACAATGTGCAAAAAACTACAAACCGCCCATCATCCCTCAAAAGTATTAGGAGAATTAACAAAATCTTCTTCTATGCTTAGAGATATTTTTAACGATACTTTTACGAGTATTCAAGTAGATGATGAAGATTTGTATTTAAAAACGAAGGAGTATTTGCAAGAGATAGCTCCGGATAAAGCGTCTATCGTAAAACACTATCAGTCGAAAGATTTACCTCTATTTGAGAAGTATAATATAGAAAGACAAATAAAAACCTCTTTTGGAAAATCAGTTTCTATGAGTAAAGGGGCGTATTTAATTATTGAACATACAGAAGCATTACACGTTATTGATGTAAATTCTGGCAATAGATCAAATAAAGCCACCAACCAAGAAGATACTGCCATGGAAGTAAATATGATCGCTGCAGCTGAAATTGCACGTCAATTACGACTAAGAGATATGGGAGGAATTATTGTTGTCGATTTTATAGATATGCAAAATCCAGACAATAGAAAAGTATTATTCGATTTCTTACGAGAAGAAATGAGTGACGATAAGGCGAAGCATAAAATCTTGCCTCCTAGTAAATTTGGACTGGTTCAAATTACTAGACAAAGAGTTAGACCTGAAGTTAATATTGAAACGAATGAAGAAAACCCGAACGAAAACGGACAGGTTGAAGCAGCCATTTTAATTATTGACAAAATAGAAGCTAATCTTGAAAGCATTATTAAAGACCATAAAAAAGTAGTACTTAACGTACACCCATTTGTGGCCGCATACCTTACAAAAGGTTTTCCATCCTTACGTTCAAAATGGTTTTTTGAACATAAGAAATGGGTGAAAATTATACCTCGTGACGCTTACACGTACTTAGAATATCATTTCTTTGATAACCAAGGAAAAGAAATTTTATAAAAAAACAAAACCGCTACTCGAAAGAATAGCGGTTTTTTTTATTTTCTTAATCTATATATCGAACTACTCCAACTCATATTCTAACCTAACCGTAATTCTTGCGGTTTTGTTTTTGCTAAATGTATCATTGTTTCCGCCGTAACTATCTTCTTCCGTAGAACCTTGCCCTGTAATTTGGAAAACACCCATACTTGCCGTTTTTAGTTTTCCTAAATCGCCATCAGCGGTTTTTACAATTTTTTCAGCACGTTCGTAAGCGTCTTTTGAAGCTTTTTCAATAAGTTGGTGTTTTAAACTTGGTAAATCAGAGTAAGTATATTGAATGGAATTTGAAGACAATTCAATTCCAGAATTAATTAATTCCGAAGTTTTACTAGAAACAGCTTCAATTCGTTTCATTAAATCCGGGTTTTTCTTCGCAGAAAAAGTAATGGTCTGCGAAGCTTCATAGCCGTCAAAAACTTGTTCGTATTTCGTATTATATTGGTTTTCGCCATCTTCTATTCGTACTTCTCTAAATTTTTTATTGAATTGTACCGCGCCAAAGCTAAACTCACTGGCTTTAAAACCTTTCCCTAAAAAGAAATTAGATACAATTTTCTGGTCTGCAATCATTTTATTGTAAGCTTCTTTAATATCATAACTTCTTGTTGTAAAACTTCCGCTCCACAAGATTTCATCAGACACAAAATCTTTCGTCCCTAAACCAATTACGGAAATAGAATCTAAATTTTCGTTTCGCTTTTTAAATGCAGTTCCTAAAATAAATGCAGTTGCCACAATAGCAATTCCAATAATTGCCGAAGATTTCATTTTGTCTGTAATTTTCATAGTAATTGTTTAAAGGTTGATTTGGTTTCTTTATTTTTAAAACATATATCAAACCACATGCCAAGTTTTATCGCTTTTTCTGAAAAAAACTAGTCATTAATTCCGCACATTCCTTTTCTAATATCCCAGAAACCACTTCTGTTTTTGGATGAATTTGTGTACCTAATGTTTTATAACCTCTTTTTGTATCTGCTGCACCAAATACAATTTTAGAAATCTGACTCCAATATAAGGCGCCTGCACACATCTGGCAAGGTTCTAAAGTAACATATAGCGTGCAACCTTTTAAGTATTTTCCACCTAAAAAATTGGCTGCACTTGTAATGGCTTGCATTTCGGCATGCGCCGTTACATCATGTAAAAGCTCAGTTAAATTATGTGTTCTGGCAATTATTGTATGGTCTACCACAATAACAGCACCCACAGGAATTTCGTCTTTTTCAAATGCCATTTCAGCTTCCTGAAGTGCTTTTTTCATAAAATATTCGTCGGTAAAAATAGTTTCCAAGTTTCTTACAATTATATATTAATCAAATTTACAAACATTATTGTATTTTTGCAGTACAAATGGAAAATTTACTTTCACATATTACGACACCAACCGATTTACGGAAACTTTCTGAAAATCAATTACCACAAGTAGCCACTGAACTTAGAGAGTTTATAATTGATATAGTCTCCCAGAAAGAAGGTCATTTAGGGGCGAGTTTAGGCGTCATAGAATTAACCGTTGCCTTACATTATGTTTTTGATACGCCAAACGATTTATTAGTTTGGGATGTAGGACATCAAGCGTATGGGCATAAAATTTTAACGGAAAGACGCAAAATTTTCCATAAATATAGAGAAATTGATGGCATTTCTGGTTTTCCAAAACGAAGTGAAAGTGTTTATGATACTTTTGGAGTAGGACATTCCTCCACTTCAATTTCTGCCGCTTTAGGTATGGCCATTGCTTCGAAAATTAATGGCGATACAGAAAAACAGCATATTGCGGTGATTGGTGATGCTTCCATAGCCAGCGGAATGGCATTTGAAGGATTAAATCATGCCGGAGTTACCGATGCCAATTTATTAGTCATTTTAAATGACAATGCCATGGGAATTGACCCAAGTGTTGGAGCCTTAAAAGATTACTTAACCGCAGTAAAAGAAGGAAAAAACCCAAAAGATAACAACATTATAAAATCGTTAAATTTTGATTATTCAGGACCTATTGATGGTCATGATTTACCAAAATTAGTGTCAGAATTAAAACGCTTACAAAAAGTTAAAGGCCCAAAATTTTTACATATTATTACCACAAAAGGAAAAGGATTATCGTATGCTGAAGAAAATCAGTTGCAATTTCATGCTCCTGGAAAATTTGACAAACTTACTGGTAAAATTCTAAAACCAGAAAATGAAAATTTGGGTCCAAAATTTCAAGATGTTTTTGGACACACTTTAGTGGAATTAGCTACTGAAAATAAAAAAATTGTAGGCATTACACCTGCCATGCCTTCTGGGAGTTCCTTAAAATATTTGATGGAAGCATTTCCAGAACGAGCGTTTGATGTAGGAATTGCCGAGCAACATGCCGTAACCTTAGCTGCTGGAATGGCTACTCAAGGATTAACGGTATTTTGCAATATTTACTCTACTTTTTTACAACGGGCGTATGACCAGGTGATTCATGATGTAGCGATACAAAATTTACCTGTAATTTTTTGTTTAGACCGAGCTGGATTTGTAGGGGAAGATGGTGCTACTCATCACGGATTATTTGATTTGGCATATCTTAATTGCATTCCAAACATAATGATTTATGCGCCACGTAATGAAATTGATTTACGCAATATTTTATATACTGCTTCGTTAGGATTAAATCATCCGATTGCAATTAGATATCCAAGAGGAAAAGGAGAAATTATAGCTTGGAAACAACCTTTTTCTAAGATTGAAATAGGAAAAATAGAAACCTTAAAAAAGGGAACTAAAATAGCAATTTTATCAACGGGAACTATTGGAAATTCTGTATCTAAAGCTATTGATACCCTTGCAAGAAAGGAAGATTTTTCGCATTTTCATATAGGTTGGATTAAGCCTTTAGAGGAAGAAAAATTAGCTGATATTTTTAAGGAACATGAAATAATAGTTACTGTAGAAGAAGGTGTAATTAATGGTGGTTTAGGAAGTAGCATCAATACCTTTGCGGCCAAAAACAATTTTAAAAATAAAATTATTAATCGGGGTGTTTCTGATGAGTTCATTGAGCATGGCACCGTAAAACAGTTATTAGAAATCACTAAATTAGATCCATTAAGTTTAACCCAATTATTTACTGAAATTAATCATGAGTAGAAACCTTATACTTTTTATCGCACTTCTTTTTTTCGCCACCGAATCTTTTTCACAAATTGTGAGAACAGAAAAAATAGATACTACTTCAAATTGGAAAAAGGGAAATAAAGTAGGATTAGATTTTACACAAATTAGCTTTGTAAATTGGTCTGCTGGTGGAAATAATTCTATTTCTGGTTTGGCAAAAGGGAATTTCATTAGAAATTATTCTCGTGATAATATGAAGTGGAATAATGAGCTAGTAGTTCGCTACGGAATTAATAAACAAGAAGCCCAAGATCTAAGAAAAACAGACGATCAAATTAATCTAAACTCTACAATTGGATACAGAAGAGACACCATTAACAACTGGTTTTATGGTGCGAAATTTAGTTTTTTAACTCAGTTTTCTAACGGATATAGTTATCCAAATGTAAGCAAAGCCATTTCAAAACCTTTTGCTCCCGCTTATATTTTCTTAGGAATTGGTGCCGAATATACCCGAAAAGATTTAGGTTTAACAGTATATCTGTCTCCAATAACTAACAAAACAACTTTGGTTTTAGATAGCCGATTAGCCAACGAAGGCGCATTTGGAGTAGAAAAAGCCATTTATGATGAAACCGGCACTGAAATTCTTAAAAAAGGAAAACGTCATAGAACAGAATTAGGGGCTTTAATATCTAGTCAGTATAAAAGAAAAATTATGACCAATATTAATTTAGATACTCGAGCTACCTTATATACCGATTACCTTAAAGATTTTGGAAACATTGATATTGATTGGCAAGTGAGCATTGAAATGATTGTAAATAAATATGTAAAAGCCAATATAGGTAGTCATCTTATTTATGATAACGACATTAAAAATAAACGAGAAGTTGCTGGTGTTCAAATCACGGAAGGACCTAGAGTGCAATTAAAACAAATTCTTGGGGTTGGGGTTGAATATCGTTTTTAAAATTTTAATTGTACCACAAACCCTTCGTAGGTGCGAACATTAAAAACCGTACCGTCTTCAAAAATTAAGTATTGCCCTTTAATGCCTACCACTTTTCCAGAAAAATTTGGTGTTTTTTCTAAATTCAAACTGGTTACTTTTAACGGATACGTTTGTACCGGAAAATCCATTTGATATAAATGGTCTTCTTCTATAAAATAGGGTTTAGTTTCCTCTGGTAACCATTGTTTTAACTTGTTTTTTTCTTCAAATAAATTGGTGACTGGCACTTCATTTTTTAACATTTTTTGCCAATTGGTTTTGTCTGCAAAATGATTTTTTAAAGCCACCTCAGCAATTCCTGCTAAATATCTATTAGGCGTTTCTAAAACTGGAATGGCCTGAACCGCACCTTGGTCTATCCAACGAGTAGGTACTTGCGTGTTTCGGGTTACTCCTACTTTTACTTCACTAGACAAAGCGAGATATACAATATGAGGCTGCAATTGCACCCGTTTTTCATAGGCTAAATCTCTATCTTCAATATCTAAATGTGCCGTACTTAATTCTGGTTTCATAATCCAATCTGCTGCAGCGGGAATAGTAGAAAAACAATCGTAACAAAAACCTTGACGCCAAATTTTCTTCGCTTTTTTACAATTTAAGCATTGATACCCTACATGTGAAATTTCTATATCTTTATTA
>RDXY01000034.1 GCA_004293045.1 Flavobacteriia bacterium
CCGCCTGTGCAGGTGTGGGTGCAGCAAAAGCGTTTGTAGTAGGCTCTTTATACGTTGTGGTTTTTACCCAGTTTTGGTCGGAGCTTTGGGATATTGCTAAAATAGGGAGTAGCAAGAGTAGATTTAGTATTTTTCTCATATCCGATTAGTTTTTATAATGATATTCGTTTTCACTTACAATATTACCGCTACTGTCTTTTACAAATTGAAGTCGGTTAAAATTATCATACTGATAGGTTTGGGTATCACCTTTAGGGTCGGTAACGGTACTAACGCCTATTAAGGGTTTGTAAGTAAGGGTAGTAATCATTGCGTTTTTCAAATTAACATCAGTACTGGTTCGAAGCGCGTTTAATGCTGCAATCACTTGAGCTTCTGTGCCCGCTGTGTTGTTTGTTGCTGTTTGAATAGCAGAGATTAAGGCGTTTGGAATGGCACTATATGCTATGTTTTCTAACTTAGCAACAGGTTGCGATTTGTTATAACCATAGATATATGAAATTTTCATACCGATTTCTTGTTGCACTTCCAGTACATGACCAAACTCGTCATAAACATTATTTCTTAAACGAATTTCTGAAGGGGAATTTCCTTTTTTCACCTCAATAGTACTTGGTAAAAAAGATGGATTACCAGCAAAGGTGTTACTATAATTAATTTTACTTTCAGAAAGTAATTCAGAACCAAGTTTGGTTTCAATACGCTCAATTTCTGAAATTCTATTTTGAGAAAATGGCGAATTACCCGTATGGTAGAAATAATTAGTGGTTAAGGTTTCGTCAACACTATTGCTTACTGTATGCGTCGCAATTTGTTTGTTAAGTGAATTATAACTAAAGGTTTCGTTACTTGTAACTATATTAGGTGTGTTACCGCCATTTGGATAAAAATAGCTTTGTGTGGTTTTGGAAGCTAGTTTTGCCCAGCCGTAGGCTTCTATTAAATCATAACTTTGAGTATAATCTGAAGGATAGCCACATAAATTTGAACCACTAAAAACATTAAAAGAATTTAAATTACCTATTGGACTAATTTGATTTTCAAAAATTGAAACATATGAAGCATATTTTGTGAAATAAGAACCTCCAAAACAAGTACCATTTGGCTTGTATCTTTTAATTCCATATTTAATCTCAAAATTGTCAAAGTTATATACATGATTTACTTCCTGTATTTTTAAAGCACTTTGATTTTTTATTACTTCCTTTAACAACAAACCTCTTTTATAATCATAATTTTTTGATGGCAAAAATGGTGGTGTTGTCGAAAACAAAATTTCTTCTGGATACTCAATTGGAGAAGTATATTCATAATCTATAGTTCCGTTTCCAGTTTCAAATACACTCACATATTTATATCCCACATCAGCGCCTTGTGTTTTTAAAGCATTCAGATTATTAAAATTAGTATTCGTTACAAATCCAATAACTGCAGAAAAGGCAACATTTGAAGAGTAAAATGGCGGCTCAGGACATGCTGTATTAATTTTTATAGAATCTTCAAACTTAAATAATGGCTTTGCAAAAACTAAAGAACCACTACTTTTACTAGCATCTGTTGGTAAAGTATAAACAAACTTCTTTTCTTTACTTGGAATAAATTGAGAATAACTACTTGGATTTGAGTAATATTCTTGAGGTGTATCTGTATCAAAATAGCCTATTTGTTTAATTCTATTTCCTCCTCCATACAAATATTTTAATTCATTAATGTTCTTACTAAAGTATTCAATGATAAGTGTATCAGTTCCTGAAAAATTTACATCTAAATTATCTCTTCGAATGGCATATTCTTTATTTTTAATTAGAACATAATCAATACAACAATTTGTATTATAAGGCATGCAATTTATGCTGCCCCTACTCATCCAGACTCCGTTTACTTTTTCTAATAGACTAAATGTTCGTGAATTTAAATTTGAATCTTCATTAAGTACTATGCTTGGATAAAATTTAACTTTTCTGTTTTCAGTTGTTGATATAGGCAATACCTGTAAAACAGAATTATTGAAGGTTAATGTAGAAGAATTATTTAAGTGAAAATTATCTAAATTTTCATCAAAGTTAGTTATGGCTACATTTCCAATATATGAATATCTATTGGCTTCAAAGTCAAAAATAGCACATCCTCCCGTTGGATATTTAATTTTCTGCAAGACATCGGTTGATGAAAAATTTGGAGAAGGCTCATTTGAAAATGCTACATCAATATTATAACAAGTAGGTGTTAAATTAAAATACCCCCAATAATCTTTACTTGGGCTATATCCCATGAAATCATTTTGTTTATAAAAAAACTCATATTGATTATTTGAATTGACATTTGCATCAATTTCTTTAATCATTTTAAGTATCATTCTTTTTTCTATGATTAATGAATAATCATAATCAAATTGAAATTTTTTCACAGTTTCATTATTCCAATTTTTTATGGTAATCTTATCAACGAAAGTTGCTTTATCAGGATTTAATAAATTGGTATCTAATCTACCTTGAAGATAGTTAAAATCAATTTTAGAAATTCCAATAATATTGATAGTTTGAAGCTTTTTTACAGAAACATTTGAGAAACTTTTTAGCACACTTTTTAAAGGTTTAAATTCACCAAAACAGTTTAACGTTTTCATTAATTCTAATGCATTTGAATAACCATTAGAAAGACTAGAAAAATAATCATTACTTGTAATTGTTGAATTTACAGTATGCTCTTTAAAATCAGGGTTGCTATTAAACAAAAATTCAACTATTAAATTATTGTTGGTGTCAAAGACTTTTGATAAGTGAAAAGCACTTTTAAATTCTTTATCAGCTGATAAAGAGGTTGATTCGTTTCCGAAAAAACTATTAGTTACAGCTGTATGATTGACTGTAGACTCTACAATATCAAAAATATATTTAAATCCCTTTTCATCATAAATAGTAAAACCTGTTGGAATATAATTATTATTTCCAATTGTTGCATAGGTATTAATAATAGTTACCCTATAATCATCTAAAGGTTTTACTTCCAACTGATTGGTTAATATGTTTTTCTTAATATAAAACCTACCCGAATTTCCCATAAAATTAAATTGCCATAAATCATGCTCTGTATCAAACTTTCCTCTTTCAACTATGTCCCACAAATATTCATTGGCTTGATAGGGTTGATTATAAACAAATTGTGTAAAATTCTCTCCGTGCTGATAATAGTAATTATTATGATTTAGAATTGAAGTATGGTACAAACCCACCTTACCACTTGAACTAGCTCCGTCTAAAAGCAGTTGTTCATCAGGCAAGCCTCTTACTGTTCTTGAAATAGAGCCTCCAGCAAACAAACTCCAACCCAAACCAACATCGCTAGCTCTTTCATTTGCTCCAACACCTGCATGGTACTTTAAAGCAATATTAATTGCAATATCTTTGGATAAGGTTGAAGAGCCAAACAAAGGAATGGAAATATCTGGCAATCCTGTGTAATTACTAACTGGAACTTCTTCAAATTTCATTAGTGCCGCAACCGTTGGCGATGGAGGAATTATAGTAGGTAAATCAGATTTTATTTCAGGATTTTGCGCAAATAGTACTGTGTTTAGTAGTACAGCAAATAGTAGTATATACTTTCTCATATTATTTCTTTAAAATTTTAACACTGTTTTTTTCTTTGTCGGTTACCAGTTCTACAATGTACATTCCTGTTGGGTAACTGGTCATTTCAACGGGTAAGGTTCTGCTGCCATCAAGTGTATAGGTTTGCAAAAGTCGTCCGCTAATGTCGTACAAGTTGGCGGTGCCGCTTTCGTACTCGAATCCTATAATCACATTAGTGAATGTTACGGCTGGGTTTGGGATGGCTTCAATAGGCGCCTTTTCAAATTCAGGTTTGGTGTTGTCCTTTAGTTTTACCACCCAAAAGTCTGCGCCTCCCATAGTGCTGTTTTTATCTTTGGACGAGGTGCCATTGGATGTTCCTGTTAACAAATAACCGCCATCACGTGTTTCGAATAGTTTTTTTAGTACTTCTTCTCCTTTGCTTCCAGCAGTTTGTGTCCATATTTCTTCGCCCTTTGCATTAATTTTTAAAGCGATATAATCGTTTATGCCTTCCTTGTCGCCTTTTTTAAATTTAGAAGTCGTTTCATTGGTTTGTTCCGATTGTGCATATCCGCCAATTAAAAACGAACCATCTTTATTCTCTATTATTGAGGTTAACACATCTCTAGTTCCATAATCATACGTTTCTTGCCATTGCAGTATTTTATCTGTATCAAATTTCAAAATCCAAAAATCACTCCCATTCTTACTTGCTTTTGATTTCATATTAGAACTAGCGGAATTAGAGTTTCCACCTACCATAAAACCACCATCAGCTGTTACTTGAATTGCAAATAAATTATCATCAGCTTCCGCTCCAATAGTTTGTTGCCACAATAGTTGCCCTTCATTAGAAAGCTCCACCAACCAAAAATCACCCAAACCATAATTGTCTTGCGTTTTATCTCCAGATTGTGGGGAGTTTGAATAGCCTCCTGCTAAAATGTTTCCATTGGGTAAAACCACTAGGTCTTTTAATTCATCTACATAGATGCCGCCTATTGTTTTTTGCCATTCTATTTTTCCGTCTTTTTTTAATTTGACTATCCAGTAATCTAAATTACCGCGTGTATCTTCCGACTTACCAAAAGCATCCAGCACACCTTTATCGTCTTTTCTGGTTTTATAAGAAGCAGAAGTGCCGCCAATAAGATAACCACCATCTTTAGTTTGGCAAATCGTTTGCAGTTTTTCTTGTCCACTACCACCAATGGTTTGTTGCCATAGTTCATTTCCTTTGGCGTCTAATTTTATTATCCAAAAATCATCTTGCCCTTTGGCATCTTCTTTTTTATCAAACCCTTTATTTGAATTTGAAATACCCGCTAATATGAAACCACCATCCATAGTCAGCTTCACACTATACAATAAATCAACTCCAGAACCACCAAAACTTTTTTGCCAATCCAAGTCGCCTTTTTCATCCATTTTCCAAAGCCAATAATCTAAATCGCCTTTATTTAGGTCTTCTTTATTACCCGTTTTTCCAGAAATGGAACTTCCAGCTAGAATAAAACCATAATCAGCTGTGGGCTGTGCATCAAATAAATATTCGGCATGTTTTCCGCCATAGGATTTTTCCCAAAGTATGTCTTGGGCATTTGAAAAATAAGTGGTCAATAGACAACCAAAAATTAAAATTTTAGAGGGATGTTTCATAGGTTACAATTAAAAATTAGGCCAATATATTAGGTTTAATTTTATCATCGTTGCGTAATTTTACGCAATAAGAATAAAATTAAATACTTTGTTTTACAATAAGTATTTGAAAATTAACATAGTATATTGAAAATTAATATTATTTTCATTTTTTAGAAAAAAACTTGAATTTTCAAGGTTAATTATTGGTTTTATTGATACTCTCAAAATTAAAGGTAATAATGTGAGGGGTATTTTTTTTGTAGAATGATTTCTACAGAAGAATTGTAACTGTATTTATTTGAAATAACAAATTACATTATTATAAATGATGAAAAATTACTGCCAAAGTGTCGCTGCTAAAAGAAGTTGCGTACTTCATTCACTGTCAATTACAAATATTACCAAAACTTTGATTCAACAATTACCATTTCTGATAAATCCCAAGCCTTGCAATTTCTTGCAACTGCTGTTGTCTGTCAGCCCTTATTTTAATTTTGTTTTTTACATTTTATTTAGCTCTTATAATTATTATCATCATTTTTACAAAACGAAAAATTTTATAAATCACAACTCCAAAAAGAGAAACATAAATTGAAAATAATAATACTTTTGGTTTAAAACTTATAATAAATTTACTCGTTTCAGCAAGGATTGGATTAATAAGTATTATGATAAATGATAGAGCAATAATTAATAAATTTAGAAAAAGTAAATTTCTACTAAAATTAATAAATTCATTGTATGTATCTGCTTTTTTAAATTTCTCGAATAAAAAAACACAACCTACAAAAACTCCAAAAAATATTGAACAAACATCTATTAGCTTATCATTAAATAGAGTTCTGTCTTCATTAAATTGAAATTCAAATTTATTTGAAATAAAAAATAATACCGAAAAGATTATATAATCTATTGTTAAAATCAAACTTTTTTTGATTTTATCTTTCTTAATATTATTAATTTTTTCGTCAGAAATCATATATAATTTTTTAAGATTGGATATTCTTTCTGATACAATTTAATTATATTTTCTTTTCTTTCATTTTTTTGCAATGTTGAATCTAATCTTGGAACAGGTACTTTAAACGTTGCAAAATAAATATCGCCTAACAAATCAATTGGTGTTTTCTGTTCTGTATCAGTAGAATATCCACAAATTTCTACTTTTTCAATATGTTCTCGTATTTCGCTATAACCTAATAGATTTCTTAAACTTTCAAGAATTGGAAGCATTTTTTCTCTATATAATCCACCTGTTTTTTTTGGTCGTATTACATTAAATTCAATTTCCGCAATTTCACTATTCAATTCTGCTGCTTGTGTTAACTGTGGCAAAAAATCGTTTTCAATTTTATCTTCTAATGTTCTGTTTACTTGTTTAATACTATTTAAAAGTTCGGCTGGTTGGTGTACTTTTAAAATGAAACTTTTATAATATTTCATTGATATTGCACGTTCGTATTCTCTTTTACGATATATAGTACCAAAATCGAATGAAAAACTTGTTTTGTCTTTGAGTGTTTCTGACTCTTTGTAACAGCGATATAAAAAGTCTTTAAAAATATTTAAATAAACACTGTTTTTATTTACTTCATAAAACAAACAATTCAGTTCTATTGAGTAAATAAATATATTTCCAAATGCAAGCCCTTCATTTTCTCCTACATTTAGTTCTGAAATTTCTTTTGTTTTTTTATTTATTTTAGCTGGTAAATCTTTGTCAAGTATTGTTCTAATAAAACCTACAATATATTTCTCATTTTCTTCTAACAAAGAATAATGAACAGTTTTGCTATTAATATATTTTTCCTGATTTAAAATTTCAGGATGTAATAAAACATCTTTAAAAGTCATTTTTAATTCAACATCGTCAAATTGTTTAAAGCTTATGCTAACAACATCTACTTTACAGTTTTTTGTACTCATATAAATTTTAGTTTTTTTGATTTTAATGATGTTATTTTTTTATGCGTCGCACACAGGTTGCAGACAACGTTTTGCGTGTAGGCGATGTTGCCTTGTGTTGCGCCTGCGGCAAGGCAATATTGCTTACACGCTGTTATAGGAAGTTATTTTATTCAATTTATTAATAAAGGCTACTTCTTTTCCAGGCGCACTATTTTCCGCTTTTAACAACCGTATTTCGGTTTTAGTCAAATCAAATATTACTTTGCTAGCTTCACTTAACTTCAATTTGGCTAAATTTTCAATGAAAGCCAAAGAAGTTGTTACAATTGTTTCAACTTTCCCCAAATCGAATTCGATTCTGTGTAGTTTCATATGATTCGAATACTCCAAAAGAAGATAATCTAATTTCTCTTCCATTTCTTTAATACTCATTTCAGATTTAGAAATTTCAGTAACCCAATTCCTTAAACGACTTAATTTTAATTTTGTATCAGGATCAGATTTAAGATCAATAATTTTCTCAATATTAGTATCCAAATTGATAATAGGAAATCTTTTCAATACCACACTTATTGCATCAGAAATATCGAGTTTTTCAGTTATCAAATTTTGTCTATATTTTTCTCTTATAATTGGAATATAATTGTCTGTACTTTTAGAGTTATTTATAATTGAGAATATTCTTGATTTTAATTCAACAATTTCTCTTAATGAACTTAGAGAACCAAACAAATAATCTTTGGGATTTTCTTTATTTAAATATGGATTTTCAAAGTCGTTATCAATTAAATACTTGCCCAATTCACTTGCCTCTTTAATCGAATGGTAAATAGAATAGTCCTTTTTAAAATCATCTGCTGAATATTCGCAAACTAAGCCATGCTTCATATACATATCTATTTCATCCAATTTCCGCTTTACAAAGTCTTTATCAATTGGTCTTAATGGAAGTTTAGAACAAAGAAATTCAGATGTTTCAATGCTTGCTGAACTAAACATTAACTTGTCAAAATACAAAATATCAGCTGATATTGGAGTTTCCTCCAAGATATACCATGGTTCAAAAGATAAAAATCCTATTGTATTCATCTGTATAATTTCCTATAACTTGTATATAGCATCAATGATTTTATAACTTTTTAAGTTTACATTCTATTTTTTTGTTGTTGATTATGATGGTTTTAACGATGGTGTGTTGCCAGGTGTTTATTTATTATCATGTTGACGTTGGTCTGGTTTTCCTGTTGAGGTTGCTGTTCTTTTTGGTCCTGGTTTGATTGCTTGCGTAGTCATAAGTCTTTATTTTTAAATTGATTAAGCACGGATTGCAAATCCGCGCCATCGGGTCTATTATTTTGCAATATAATTTATCTATTCGTCAACAGAAATACGTATAATTACGTATTTTTAATTTGAATGTTATCTAAAAATCGTTTGATAGTTTGTTGAAGTTCAAAGCTATTCATTCCAATGCGCTATCAAATAATAGTACAATAGAATAATAACAAACGTGTTATTTTGTTTTTACACGGGAAAATTAGGTAGTTTGTCGGGAATGATTTTACGGTTTTCCTGGCAATTCGTAACTATTGATGATAATTGTAGTTTTCTCAGCGGATGATATGCTGTATTTTGAGACAAGATGGTTAAGTTCATTTCAATATGGGTATTTAAGTTTGGGATTGGAAAAGTAGTAAAAATTGTATTATGTTGTTTAATTTTAGTTATTTTTTTTGTAGCAACCATATAAAAGGTTTTTTAATACATTTTAAGGGGTTGCTACATCAGTTAGTTATCACTTGGGTTAAAGATTAAGCACGGATTACAAATCCGCGCCATCGGGTTACAAATCCGCACCATCGGGGTTGATTAAACACGGATTATAAATCCTTGCCATCTTGGTTTTATTCAATTCTTAATAATTTCAAGATCTCTTTTTCATGTTTGGCATATGATGAACGACCTAATTGCATCATTTTATTAAGTTTTTTTAGATCATATTCGAACATATTTGTGCCATGTTTTGGTTCAGGAAATGATTCGCTTATTCTTAACATATCAAGGTTTGGAAATAATAATTTTGAAACTAAAGTATTACTGTTTGTGCTTGCATTAAGAACTCTTTCAAAAAAATTAAAAATCTTTATTTTTTTTAAAAGTTTTGAAATTAGTCCTGGAGTGTTTTCTATATATTGGCCAACACCAATGTTCAATAAATGTATGTTTTTTTCTTCGTAGCCTAATGATTTGTATGCGTCAATCATGGAATATAAAGTCGAATTATTAGCAATAAAACCTCCGTCGACAACTTCAATTTCTCCATGATTTTCGGTAACTATTTTCATTTTATCAAAAAAAGGATAGGCAGCACTTGAACAACGAACAGCAGTTTCAATTGTGCAATCAAATCCAGGTTTGAACGATTGTTTCATCCCATGTGCTTGCTTTATATTCGTTTTGAATATTAATGGCATTTGAGTTTCAAAATTTAATGCAACGATTCCAATGTCTGTTTTAAAAGAATCAAATTTTTTCTTGCCAAAAACTTTCTCGGCTTCAATTGCCATTGCTCTACTTTTTCCAGATTTAGTCTTGCATTTCATTATTTTAGGAATAAGAGATAGATATAGTTCTTCAATCTCATTTATAGAATATCCTAATGCTATTAAGGCTGCAATTATAGATCCTGTACTTGTTCCATAAATTAAACCAAAATGTGTATGTAAAGGATTTCCTAATTTTAGTTCTAACTCTTTAAGTACTCCAAGTGAATAGACTCCTTTAGAACCACCTCCATCTAGTACTAAAATATTCAATTCATTGTTTTCTATATTAGTATTCATTCCAAAATTTAATTAGCTGATTAACAAATATTGTTGCGTCATCAATATTCCATTGTTGGTCATTAGTGCCAAATAATTTACTTTGTTCATTTTGAACTAAATAATTTGCCATTTTACCATTATTAATATCATTACTAAATTGATTGATTATTGATACTGTAATTTCGGAAAAAGAATTTTTCCTAAAATTTATATTATCAGAGTTATAAATTAAACATTCAAGAAAATATGATGGCGCTAGTGTTTTTGTTATATAACCTTTATCAATCATAGCAGCTTTCATATTCTTTAAAACTCTAACACTTGGCTTAAAATTGCCAGATGTATTTTCTTGTTGATTTTTTAAACTTCCATTTTTTAGATGGATTTTTGGATAGTTTATTATATCTCTATTTGGAGTTTCATTTTCTGTACGGAAGATTATACCTTCAATATATTTCTCTGAACTAGGTAGGTAAGATATATATTTTCTGTATGGGTTACATACAATGACATCACAATCAAGTCTATTACCATCTCCTATTACTAAAATAGCTTTATTGCCAACTTTTACATTTGACTCTCCAAAGCATGATTTAAGCTGTTCGATTACTGCCAATTTAAATGCAGCTAAAGTGTATTTAGAATCTTCGTATTTTAAATCAAATTCTTGTTTTTGAGATTCTGTTAATGCTGATAGATTTTTAGAAAATATAGAGCGAAATTCAACTACTAAATCTACATCACTATTTCCGTAAATGTTTGTGTAGTTAGGATATGAACCTTGTAAATAAGTTTCATAATTAACATCCTTATTCCAATTTACTTTTTCAATACAATTGGTCACACTTTTATGAGTATTTGCGGAAGTTTGAACCGCTCCTTGATTTGACCAAGTTTGAAGTTGTCTTTCTGGTATTGCCATTTTTATTGAATTAAGTTGTTGAATTTACGGAGGTTTCCTAAAATTGTTGCTTACGTATTACTATCATTAATGATATATAACTTTTTAGGTGCTTTTAGTAGTATGTTAATTCTATTTTTTTGGAGTTGATTTCGAAGGTTTTAATGATGGTGTATTGCCAGGTGTACTTTTGTTATCGCGTTGACGTTTATCAGGTTTTCCTGTGGATGTTGCAATTTTTTTTGGTCCTGGTTTGATTGATCGTGTGGTCATAATTTTTATTTTTAAATTGATTAAGCACGAATTGATATGCTTTGAATGTATTTTTAATTTTTCAAATCTATTTATTGATTTATGATTTTCAAATACGTGTTTATACGTATTTACTTTCGTTTGTCGTTTGTACTGCTGTCAAAAGCGATGAGGTTGCATAGTTCTCTTAGTCGGGAGCGTACACGGTTGCCGTAGTGTTTTTCTATTTCGGTGGCGGATAGGTTTGTGGTAATGTGGGTTTTTAGTTTTTTTGAAATGAATAGGTCGTACCTGCTTAAAATGATTTCTGCCATGACGTTGCACTCGTTACCGAAGTATTTTAGGTTGTTTTCTGTTCCTAAATCGTCAAAGCAATAGGTTCTTGGTTCTGAATGGTAGAGTTGACCTATGCTGTATTTGTGGATAATTTGGTAGCCGTCTTGTATGAATTCGAAGCTAATGTCCCGACAGGGTTTTATGGCGAATTTATTTTCAGGTTGGGCCAAGAGTTTCATAAGGTTCATTAATGTGGTTTTTCCGCTGCCAATTGGTCCGGTTAATACAATTCCTTTATTTAGATTTATGCCGTATTGTAAGCATACTGGTTCATCGTTCAGGAAATAGGCGATTAGTTTGTGCACGATTGGGTAATCGGTTTCCAGTATTTTGAAATGATTACCGTATAGTTCGATGCCTTTGGTTTGAAGCCAATTGATTATTTCAGTGTAGTTGTAATTGGTTTTTATTTCTGTTTTCATAGTTCAAGATTTAACCGCAAAGAGCGCAAAGGTTTTTTAGCCACGGATTAAAAGGATTTACACGGATTTTTTTATTACTAACCGCAAAGATTGACGCAAGGTTCGCAAGGATTGAGATACTGAAACAAGTTCAGTATGACAAGAAGTTTATAAAGGTTCTGCATAGTCTTTGTCGGTTGTGGTGTTGAGTTGTTTTGGTCGATTAGTTGGTGATGTGTCGGTGTTGTGATTAAAATTTATGCTGTTTAGGATCCAATTTTGTGCGGCGGCTTGCCAGTTGTGCATCGGAATCTTCCCTCCTATTAACCAGCCGATACTAGAGAAATAATTAAAGAATTTTTGGGCTTCGATTTCTGGAAAGTTGTTTTCTTGGAAATAGGTTTTGACTGCTTCGATTGGTGGTGGTGACTTTTTCAAAGGAGATACCTCGGCTTCGCTCGGTATCACGCGAACATCTTTTTCTTTTTCTTTTTTCGCGGAACTTTTTTCTTTTTGTGTTCCCTCGCCTTCGTTCGGGATTACAAATTTATCTGAAGAATTATCTATTTCTTCAAAATTATTTGAGTGCTTTTGCACGTTAGAAACGTTATTTTCGTTTAATTTATTTGTATTGTTTATATAGTTTATAGAAGGTACTAACGCTTGTTCATCACTAGTCTCACTACTCGTACAAGACTTGTTTAAAGCTTGTTCAGAAACAAGTTCATTTTTTGGTTCATTTTTTGGTTTTCTTTCGGATTTTGAAAATGGTTTTAAATCTTCTGAAAAGTTGAAAAGAATGACATGGCTCCCTCTAAATGGATTATAGGAAGGCTGGTAGTCTATATATCCTAAAGCATGTAAATTCTTTAAACATTTGTGATAGGTGGCTTTGGAACTAATTTTACTTATTCGCATTACCTCATCACGACTTATGCTTATTGGATTTTTGAATCGGTTGCAGTTCCAGAATTGGAATAAGGCGATGTATAGACTAATGTGGGTTGGGTTTAATGTTCGGTCTAGCGCTACTTTTTCGAAGAAGCCGGTTAGGTGTTTGATGTAGTTCATTTTGAAGTATTAAGATTGGTGTATTAAGTATTAAGACTGATGGCTTGAACTTCGTTCAAGGATTGACCTGCTTTGCAGGAGATACCTCGGCTTCGCTCGGTATGACAAATAAGTTACTCTACTTAAATAGGTTTAAGGCCTTTACCTTGTTTCCATTTAATAGCTTGTCAATATCTGTATTGTCATAATACATGATGCCTCCTATTTTGGTATAGGATAGTGTACCGTTAATACGGAGATTCTGTAAAGTGCCTGGAGAGATATTTAACAGTTTGCGGACTTCATTGGATTTGAGCCACTGTTTGGATTGTTGCGGTTTGGATTGAATGATTTCTTTTAAATCGTTCAAAAGAAGACTTCTGAATTCATTTAGGTCTTCGATGGTAATAATTTGTACTGCCATAACGTATGTTTTAAATTGTTATGGGACAAAATTGAAGGTTTTGATTTGTTTTCTTTCACAACGGAGGTTGTGTTGTGAACGATTTTTTATTAAATTACCTCATCTGAGTCTTCCATTCGTTTTAATAGGTGGTCGTTTAAAGTGGTAACAAATTTTGTTTTATCACTCTTTCTTGCCCTAATTTCAAGGAATACACGGCGGTATTGTCCTAAATCAATATCGAAAATGTACTCGAAATATTCGGCTATTTCTTTTAGGTCTGCTGCTCCATTATTGAATACGCCTTCGGTGTGGAGTGCATACATTAGTTCTACTAAGGCTACTTTAGAGCCCGTCCAAGTCATTTTCACGTTCGGTTTGCGTTGTGATTTTTCTGTTTTTTCTTTATTTTCCAACATAATCAATTGGTTTTCAATATATAATTCGATGAGGTCATTTGCTAAGATTGTTGCTACTTTAAAATCATGAGAAGTAGCAAAAGTGGTATCGGTTTCAAAATAGTAAGGATCTAAAGCTAGTTTGATGTCAAATTTACCCCTTAGGAAGTATTTGTAATCTAAATAAATATTACCAGAACGGTAGTATTGATAGAATTCTAATTCGCTATCGAAAAAGTTTTTTAAGATTTGTAATTCGTTGTTGTAATACTTTTTTAATATTTTGTTACCACCGTTGGGTTTCTTCATTTCAATTTTGTAGACTCTGTTGTAAAAAACGAGTTTAGAAGTGAATTGTGGTTTAATCTCTTTAAAGAAATGAATTTCTTCGGATTCGGTTTTAAAGTTTGCTTTGGTTGTTGTTTTTTTAAGTTGGTAAATGGACTTTAATATAATAGTTATTGCCTGCTCACACTTTTTAATTTGATCGTCTATTTCTAAATCAATGAAATTGAGTTGCTCGTTCAGTTTATTTAATAATATGTTGTATTTTGGGTTCAAGAGTCTGGAATTATGGGATTTTAGTTTATTATTATAATTCAACCCTCCGAATTTAGTAAACTTTGGAGGTTTAAGTAGAAATTTTAGTGGTCTTTATGACATAATATTTTCTGCTCGAATAATTCTAATATCAGGATTAATTTTATCAATAAGATCTCTTATTATACCATTATCATAATTACTCATAGCTCTTCCCAAAATGATTTCTTTAACCTTAACATTTATGTAATGTCTATCATGAATAAAAACCCTTTCTTCTTGTTCATAATTCCAAATTTCAAGTTTATGACTTAAAATTTCAATAGCTGTTTGGTTATTAAGATTATGATTTTGAATATATGGAAGACCATTGTATTGCACTTGCCTAATATTATATTCTAATCTATTAATTTCGACGCCTATAGCCACACCTCTTTGTCCATTTGCATAATGAGACCACATGAGTTCATTGTTATTTATTCTAGATAACGAACATAACCTGAGATTGTTTTTTTCTTCGGATAGTTGATTTCTTATATCTATATTTAGCTCACCATTTCGATATATATATTGTCCTTCCATTGGATCGTTTAGTTCTTTAAATTTAGCAGCGTAAAGTCTATTTTTTAAAATAATATCAATAAATGTTTTAAAATTTTCTAAACTTCTATATTTATATAAAATTCTTTCCAAAGTGTAAATTTTTAATTAATGCTTACTCAATTAAGTTTTAGTGTATGATGGCTTTAGATGTAAATTATTTAATTTTTCTATACGAATTTGCTACTTGAATAATTCTTGGCTCATTTATATTTGTTGGATTAGCAGAAAAATCTTCGGCTAATTCTCTTGATATTCTAATTGATCCATTTTCAGTAAGTAGCACTGAATAATCAAAAATTTCATTTATATAGTGTTCAATATACATTCCTATTTGTTTATTGTGTGATCTTGCTAAATCTGTAATGCCAATAACACCTGCTAAGTTTTCGTTTGTTTTTTTCACAATTTTATTTTTTAATTATTACAAATAAAAGGATCTGGATTTCCTGGTATAATTGGCATGTTGTTATCATAACATAGGTTGAGTTGTTTTGAGTAAATACTTTTAATAGAAACGCGAACGGTTCTACCTCTGTTGCTATCTGGCGCCCTTATCGATTTTGTATCGTTTGGATTAATGTTTTTCATTACTAACTTTTCGACATTGAAAATACCTCCATTTTTTTTGATGTATTCTACTTCTACCATCACCTCATCTATAATGTAATTGGTTTTGTTTGAAACTGTTATATCTAAGTTGGATATACCTCCCAATCCGTTACTGGTGTATTCGTTTGTGTTTGCTACTACTAGCGTTGTAATTGTATTTCGTGTTTGTTGTTCTGCTTCTTGTTTTTGCTCCAGATGCATTAATTTACCTTCTTCTATACTGACTTCGTAATAAGTTACTATTCCTACTGCTGATATACAGCCTATTACAAAAAAGCCAAAAAACCATTTGAATGCCTTTTTCATCCAAATCCTATTTTTAGGTTTTTGGTGTGGCGTGATTGGAGGTGGTGTATTAAAAAATAATTCATGAAGGTCTTCATAATTTTCTGCACAGGTCCATCTTTCTTTGCCTTCTACCCAAACTGGTGTGGTTTTAACTATGCCAAGTTGTTTGAGTTCTTTTTTATCGAATGGGCCTATACTATCTGTGCCATTGTGTAAAAAATATTTTTTCATTATTTTAGATTGTTTATATACTGCTAAAGTCTACTGTTTTTATTATTTGGACAATACGTATTTATACTTATCTTGTTTTATTTGTGTTTTTAAAAATTTATGTGTTTCTATACGTATAAATACGTATTTTAGTGCCGAAAAACCATATTATATTTGGCATTATTAATTTTAAAAATTTCATTTTATGAGTTTAAATCCAAACACAGGGAGTATTATTACTAAAGAAGAAGCCCAAACATTAATAGCTGCCTTTGGCAAAAAATTTCCAGGAGAAGTAGTTGCTTCTTTTATAGGAGAAAACAATGTGAAACAAATATTAGAACAAGACAATTGTATAGGCTTGCGTATTTATAATGGCTATAACGATGCTGAAAAGAAAATAAGCTTGGTTATGGTAGGTGTGGATGCAAAAGAACAAGATATGTTGGATGGAAATATTATTTATGATAAAATGGTTACATGCCCACCAATTTGTGCTCATAATGGTTTGGTTTAATTAAAAAGTAAACCTATCGAATATGATAGGTTTACATATTTTTATTTCTAATGTTTTTACTATATTTTATTATTATTTTTGGCGCTTGCCCTTTACTTTACTTTTTAATTGCTAAAAGAAAAGATTCTAGAGAATTGAAGCCAATACTACCTTTCGTTTTACTTACATTTATAGCTAGTTTTTATGAATTTTTTGGA
>RDXY01000010.1 GCA_004293045.1 Flavobacteriia bacterium
ACTTCCGAAAGACAAACAAGTTTATGAATACTTAAATCAATGGAGAACTGAAATATCGGAGCAACTAAATCAGAAGAAATTTATGATTTGCCACAATTCGCAATTAATTGATTTAGCACTATATAAGCCAAGTAATTTAGACGAATTACAACAAATTAAAGGCTTTGGAAAACAAAAAGCAGCCAAATTTGGCGAAGATATTTTAGCGATTTTAAATGCCGTTTAAATTTTGAAGGATAAGAAGAGTGCTTAGTAGTGCTCTTCTTATTCATTCATTAAACGTTCAAATTCTTGAAAAAATAAACCTAAATGGTATCCGTCTATTAGTCCATGATGCACATGAACCGACATTGGTATTTTTTTCACACCGTTATCATCTGTCATTTTTCCAAATGAAAATTTCGGACAACTATCAGGCATTGAAAAACTTCTAGAATGAGAAATTGAAGTAAAATTTACCCAAGGTAAAGCCGAAAAATGAATAATATTTTCATTATATTCTTTAGTAAAAAGTCCGGTTGTGTTTTCGACTCTAGTTGCTTCATTAGAATAGTTTTTAATAAAAACATCAAGGTTTTCATCGTATTCTATTTCTGAAAAACCAAAGGTTTTATCGTCACGTAAAATAGTGGCAGACGCGTTAATTTTATCAAAAAGATACACGTCATTTCTTTCTATTCGGTACCTGAAATTTTCAATATTATTTGTAGCAACTATGGTTTTGTGTAAATAATATACAAAAAAACTTACGCCAAATTCTTTAGCTTTATGATAGGCTTTTGTGCAATCAAATTGAATAGTAGTCCCAAAAAATGGTTCTTCAAATTTGCTAAAAAATTCAAAGTGCTCTTTTCGATTCCAAGTTGTGATGTCAATCTTTTGCTTCATTACACTAAGGTTAAAATATCTATTATTTGGGTAACCGATTTAAAGTTGTGATGCTGAATTTCAAAATCTATCTTTTCGTATTCCCAAGTAGTGTGATACGGAATATGAATGGCATGTCCACCCAAATTCAAAATAGGTAATACATCTGATTTTAAGGAATTTCCAATCATTAAAAAATCTTTGGCTTGGCAATCTAAACGGCCTAACATTTTTTCATAATCCAATTCGGTTTTATCGCTCATTACTTCAATATGATGAAAAAAAGCACCAATTCCAGAATCGTGTAATTTACGATGTTGGTCTTTTAAATCGCCTTTTGTAGCGACAACCAACTTATATTTTCCTTTTAATTGTTCTAAAACTTCAGTAATGTTTGGAAGTAATTCCACAGGTTTTTGCAGTAAATCTTTACCAATAGCTAAAATCTGCTCTAGGCCTTTGCCCGAAATGTTATGATGGGTCAACTCTAATGCAGTTTCAATCATGGATAACGTAAACGCTTTAATGCCAAAACCATACAATGGCAAATTATTGACTTGATGATTTAAAATTAACCCTAAAATTTCTTGATGCGACGCATAATCTTGAAACAACACACAAAAGCGTTCTTGCGCCTCATCGAAATAAGGTTCGTTGTGCCAAAGGGTGTCATCTGCATCAAATGCGATTATTTTTGGGTTCATACTAAGATATCATCGCACCATTAATCACCCCTTCTGAATCCGGATTAACAAAAACCAATTTTCCTTCCGCGTTGTTGGTTAACAATAACATACCTTCACTTTCCACACCACGTAAAGCTCTTGGGGCTAAGTTTACTAAAACCGTTACACGTTTTCCAATGACTTCTTCTGGCGTAAAATGCTCTGCAATTCCAGATACGATGGTTCTTACATCAATTCCGGTATCAACTTTTAAAACTAACAATTTGTTGGCTTTTGGCATTTTTTCTGCTTCGATGATGGTTCCAATTCGTAAATCTACTTTGGCAAAATCTTCGAAGGTGATGATTTCTTTTTGCGGTTCAGCTTTTGCGTTTTCCACTTGATTGGCGGTTTTAGTTGCTTCTAATTTATCTAATTGTTTTTGGATTTCTACATCTTCTATTTGAGCAAACAAAATTTCGGCTTGACCAATTTGATGTCCAGGTGTTGTCAAATTCCAATTTTCAAATTCCAAATTCCAATTATTGACTTTAATCTGTAAAATGTTGCACAATTTAGCAGAAGTAAATGGTAAAAAGGGTTCTGAAAGTATGGCTAAAGCTGACGCAATTTGAAGTGCAACATACATTTGAGTTTGGACTCTTGCCGGATTTTCTTTAATCATTTTCCAAGGTTCTTCATCAGCTAAATATTTGTTTCCTAAACGGGCTACGTTCATTAATTCGCCTAATGCTTCTCTGAAACGGTAACGTTCAATCGAACTTGAAATTACGGCTGGATACGCTTTTAACTCTGCTAAAGTTTGTTTGTCAACTTCAGAAAATTCATTTGGCGTTGGAACAATTCCGTCGTAATACTTATTAGTCAACACCACAACACGATTGATGAAATTACCAAAAATCGCAGCTAATTCATTGTTATTTCTGGCTTGAAAATCTTTCCAAGTAAAGTCGTTATCTTTTGTTTCTGGAGCATTTGCGGTTAATGTATAACGCAAGGCATCTTGTTTTTCAGGAAAGTCTTGTAAATATTCGTGTAACCAAACTGCCCAATTTTTTGAAGTAGACAATTTATTACCTTCTAAATTCAAAAATTCGTTTGCCGGAACATTATCTGGTAAAATATAACTTCCTTCTGCTTTTAACATTGCTGGAAAAATAATACAATGGAAAACGATATTGTCTTTCCCAATGAAATGAACCAATTTTGTTTCGGTGTCTTTCCAATACGGCTCCCAATCTTTTCCTTCACGTGCTGCCCATTCCTTGGTTGCCGAAATGTAACCAATAGGCGCATCAAACCAAACGTATAACTTTTTTCCTTCGGCACCTGCAACAGGCACATCAATTCCCCAATCTAAATCACGGGTAACCGCTCTTGGTTCTAAACCACCATCAACCCACGATTTTACTTGTCCGTATACATTGGGTTTCCAGTCGTTTTTATGACCTTCTAAAATCCATTCTCTTAAGAACGATTCGTAACGATTTAAAGGTAAAAACCAGTGTTTTGTAGATTTTAAAATCGGAGTTTCTCCTGTTATTGTTGATTTTGGATTGATTAAATCGGTTGCGTTTAAAGTCGAACCACATTTTTCACATTGATCGCCATAAGCTTCAGGGTTGTCACACTTTGGGCAGGTTCCCATTACGAAGCGGTCTGCTAAAAATTGGTCTGCTTTAGCATCATATAATTGTTCGGTAGTTTCTTCAATGAAATCACCGTTATCATATAATTTTTTGAAAAATTCGGAAGCTGTTTTATGATGTATATCCGAAGATGTTCTGGAATAATTATCAAAAGAAATTCCAAAATCTAAAAAAGATTGACGAATTATTCCGTCATATTTATCAATTACTTGTTGTGGCGTAATGCCTTCTTTCTTGGCTTTCATAGAAATTGCCACACCATGTTCATCACTTCCGCAAATGAAAGCTACATCTTTTCCTTGCAATCGTAAATATCTTGCATATATATCAGAAGGCACATAAACTCCTGCTAAATGCCCAATATGAATGGGTCCATTGGTGTAAGGAAGTGCCGCTGTAATGGTATATCTTTTCGGATTTTTTAACATATTGTCATTAAATTTGACACAAAAATAATTCATTTAAGAAGAATAGACGAATTTTTCTGTTCAAATTCCTTATTTTTGAATTCTTATTGAATTTTATATGATAATACCACCATTTTTAAAGGCAGGAGATACCGTTGCGCTTGTTTGTACCGCACGTAAATTTTTCCCCGAAGACGCCAAACCAGCTATTGATTTATTAGAATCTTGGGGACTAAACGTTAAATTAGGAGCCACAATTGGCTTAGATAATTTTCAATTAGGAGGTACTGATTCCGAAAGAGCTGCTGATTTTCAGGCACAATTAGATGATGAAAACGTAAAAGCCATTTGGTGTGCTCGAGGGGGATATGGTACGGTTAGAATTATAGATTCATTAGATTTTACAAATTTCAAACAACATCCTAAATGGATAATGGGATTTTCTGATGTAACCGTTTTACATAGTCAATTAAATGTGGAACGCGTAGCGTCTTTACATTCCATAATGCCTTTTACAGTTCCAACTGCTCCTGAAGAAGTGAAAGAAACCTTGCGACAAGCACTTTTTGGAGAAACGATTTCATATGCAATTCCTTCGAAAAGTCATGATGTAAATGGAACTGCTTCGGGCGAATTGGTTGGTGGAAATATTTCAATTTTGTACAGTTTATTGGGTTCAAAGTCAGCAATTGACACAAAAGATAAAATCCTATTTATTGAAGATTTGGACGAATATTTGTATCATATTGACCGAATGATGTATAATTTAAAACGTAATGGTTATTTTGAACAAGTTAAAGGAATTATAGTAGGAAGTATGACCGATATGCACGATAATGAAATTCCGTTTGGGCAAAATGAAGTGCAAATTATTACTGAAATAGCTAAAGGTTTTTCCATTCCAATTGCTTTTCAATTTCCAGCCGGTCATCAAAAAGATAACCGTACATTGATTTTTGGGAGTCAAGTTGCCTTTGAAGTAAATGAAGAAGAAATTAAATTAAAATTTGAATAAACCACATTATAAAAATCGTAAATTCCAATCTTATACCTCACTGTTGGAATTTGGAGATTTATTTTTAGAATTTTAATTATGGCAGAACACAACGAATTAGGCAAAATTGGAGAAGAAGTAGCAGTAGCTTTCTTAGAAAAAAACGGCTATGAAATTTTAGAAACCAATTGGGTATTTCAAAAAGCAGAGATCGATGTTATTGCTTTAAAAGACCGAGTTTTAGCAGTGGTAGAGGTAAAGACCAGGAGTAGTATTGATTTTGGCTCCCCTCAAGATTTCGTAAAACAAAAAAAAATAAAACTACTAGTAAAAGCTATTAATGAATACGTCATTTCCAATGATTTAGATGTAGAAGTCCGATTTGATATTATTGCCATTCATGCAAATGGTGCAAATTTTGACTTAGAACACTTGGAGGCTGCCTTTTATTATTTTGATAATTAGTTATGGTATAACATTTTGTTTTTTTGTTAATTAATTGGAATTACATAAAAACAATTGCCTAAAGAAAATGTTACTGGATTAGCGATATAGTATTATATTTTTAAATCCCTAACATGGGAAGTAACTTTCTTGATGAAGTAAATGAAAATCAAATGATTTTAATAATACGTGTACTAAATGATTAAAAAAAATAGGCTAGTCATTGACTAGCCTATTTTTTATTCTTCTTTTTTAGCATCCATTACCCAGGTGTCCATAAAGGCTGTGGTGTAATTTCCAGCCACATAATCTGGATGATCCATCAATTGTCTATGAAATGGAATAGTGGTTTTAATTCCTTCAATATGAAATTCGTCTAATGCGCGTTTCATTTTGTTTATAGCTTCTTGTCGGGTTTGCGCCGTGGTAATTAACTTTGCAATCATCGAATCATAATTTGGTGGAATGGTGTAGCCTGCATAAACATGCGTATCTAAACGAACCCCGTGTCCTCCTGGCGAATGTAATACTGTAATTTTTCCCGGTGAAGGACGGAAGTCGTTATACGGATCTTCTGCATTAATTCTACATTCGATAGCGTGTAATTGAGGAAAATAGTTTTTACCAGAAATTGGAATTCCAGCAGCTACCATAATTTGTTCACGAATTAAATCGTAATCTACCACTTGTTCAGTAATTGGGTGTTCTACTTGAATACGAGTATTCATTTCCATAAAGTAGAAATTTCTGTGTTTGTCCACTAAGAATTCTACCGTTCCAGCGCCTTCGTATTTTATATATTCAGCTGCTTTTACTGCTGCTAATCCCATTTTTTCACGAAGTTCATCCGTCATAAATGGAGAAGGAGTTTCTTCTGTTAGTTTTTGATGACGACGTTGTACAGAACAATCTCTTTCAGATAAGTGACAGGCTTTACCAAATGAATCTCCAACAATTTGAATTTCAATATGTCTTGGTTCTTCAATTAATTTTTCAAGGTACATGCCATCATTTCCAAAAGCGGCGGCAGATTCTTGTCTTGCACCTTCCCAAGCTTTTAATAATTCTTCTTGTTTCCAAACAGCACGCATTCCTTTTCCGCCACCACCTGCAGTTGCTTTTAACATCACTGGGTAGCCAAATTCGGCAGCTAATTTTTCGGCTTGTTCGTAAGATTCTAAGATGCCTACTGAACCAGGTACACATGGTACACCCGCTTCAATCATTGTAGCTTTAGCAGAAGCTTTATCGCCCATTCTATCAATCATTTCTGGTGAAGCACCAATAAACTTGATGTTATGTTCTTGGCAAATTTTTGAAAACTTAGCATTTTCTGAAAGGAAACCATATCCAGGATGAATGGCATCCGCATTAGTAATTTCTGCAGCTGCGATAATGTTAGACATTTTCAAGTAAGATAAATTACTTGGTGGAGGTCCAATACAAACGGCTTCGTCTGCAAATTTAACGTGCAAACTTTCGGCATCAGCAGTAGAATAAACGGCTACAGTTTTAATTCCCATTTCTCTACAGGTACGAATGACACGTAAAGCAATTTCACCTCTATTGGCAATTAATATTTTTTTAAACATAGATTTTAATTTGAAAATTAAACAATTTGAAAATTTGAAAATGAATTCAAATGATTACATTTTTTCAAATTATGATGGATCAACTAAAAATAAAGGTTGGTCAAATTCAACTGGAGAAGAATCATCAACTAATACTTTTACGATTTTACCAGAAATTTCAGATTCAATTTCGTTGAATAATTTCATGGCTTCCACTACGCATACTACATCCCCTTTGCTAATAGTACTTCCTACTTCAACAAACATCGGCTTATCTGGAGCTGGTTTTCTGTACAAGGTACCAATCATTGGCGACTTAATTGTAATGTATTTAGAATTGTCCTCTACAGCAGTATCAACAGGCGCAGCAGCTGCAGGAGCGATTGCTACAGGCGCAACGGGTGCTGCTTGCTGAATTGCTTGTTGCATTGGTGCTTGTTGCACATAAGTAATATCTTGAGAATTTCCTTCTAAAGTAGTTCTAATTGTAATTTTTACATCGCCCGTTTCTAATTTCACTTCTGCTACTCCAGAATTAGATACAAATTTGATTAGGTTTTGAATTTCTTTTAAATCCATAATTAAGTTATTTTAGTTATAGTTTGTTTTTATTAATATGCCCATTTTAAATAGATAGATCCCCAAGTGAATCCACCCCCAAATGCTGCAAAAATTAAATTATCTCCTTTTTTAAATTTATCTTCAAAATCTGCTAAAAGCAAAGGCAATGTGGCAGAAGTAGTATTTCCGTATCGGTGAATATTGACTAATACTTTAGAATCATCCACATTCATTCTACTTGCTGTGGCGTCAATAATTCTTTTATTTGCTTGATGCGCAATTAACCAATTCACATCATCGTGCGATAGGTTATTGCGCTGCATAATTTTTTCACTTACATCAGCCATTCCTGAAACGGCATGTTTGAAAACGGTCTTCCCATCTTGGAATACAAAATGTTGTTTGTTTTTAATTGTATCTTCAGTTGGTGGTAAAATAGAACCACCTGCTTCAATTTTTAAAAATTCTCTTCCAATTCCATCCGATTTTAGAATCTCGTCTTGTAAACCTAAACCTTCATAATTAGGTTCAAATAAAGCAGCACCGGCACCATCACCAAAAATAATACAGGTGGCACGGTCCGTATAATCAATTATAGAAGACATTTTATCGGCACCTATAAGTAATACTTTTTTATATTTTCCAGATTGAATATATGCCGAAGCCGTTGACATACCAAAAAGAAAGCTAGAACAGGCGGCTTGCAAATCATATGCAAAAGCATTAGTAGCACCAATTTGTGTGGCAACATATACTCCTGTTGCAGCAACAGGCATGTCTGGCGTGGTAGTCGCCATAATTATCAAATCAATCTCTTTTGGATCTAGTTTTGCTTTTTCTAGGAGGTTTTGAGCGGCTTTAATGGCAAGGTATGAAGTTCCTTCGCCCGCTTCTTTTAAAAGTCTTCTTTCTTTTATTCCGGTTCTTGATGTAATCCATTCATCATTGGTATCAACCAAAGTTTCTAGAACCTGATTTGATAATACATATTCTGGTACATACGAGCCAATTGCAGTAATTGCGGCAGTAATTTTATTCATATGTTTTAATGTTATTTTTTTTGGTAACATATGTCTCGCTATTTTTTTGGGTTTTTCTTTCGAAGCACGCAGTGTTTATAGCAATTTCATAAATAAATAATTTTCTTAGCAACTTTGTGTGCGTAAAGAGGCGAAAATTACGAATTATTTCGGAATTTTCTAAACATACAATTAGATAATTTTCATTAAAATAAAAAAACCCTCACGTAGGTGAGAGTTTCTCAATAATTTTAGTGAAATTATATCATAGCTTCAGTCTTGTCGATAACAACTTGACCTCTGTAATACATTTTACCTTCATGCCAGTAAGCTCTGTGATATAAGTGAGCCTCACCAGTTACTACGCAAGTTGCAATTTGTTGTGCAGATGCTTTGTAGTGTGTTCTTCTTTTGTCTCTTCTAGTCGAGGACTGTCTACGTTTAGGATGTGCCATTTTATTCTATTTTTTATCCGTTAATAGTTTTTTTAAACCTTCCCATCTTGGGTCTATTTCTTTAATCTCTTGTGCTTTTGTTTCTTTTGGAGAAAATTTTTCTAAATTTTGTAATGCTTCTGATTGTAAAGTACCATCTTTTATTCCGGTGTGAATTCTTTTGGTTGGAACAGACAAAACCATCATTTCATAACAATATTGCGCTATGTTTACTTGAAATTCATCATGAGGCAAAATGATAAATTCATCATTGTCATCATTAAATTCTTCGCCAAATCTAACTATGAGTTTCATTTTTCCTTTAATAGGCAAATCAAAATCCTCGTTAGTTAAATCGCAAGGGACATTTACAATTCCTTTGTGCGAAAAACTGAGTTCAAGCATGTTGCTTTTTTTCTCTAATATTACATTCATTTTGATGTTAGAATTGTTAAATTCGTCATAGCCAAAATGAGTAAAGAACGTATTGTTTACTTGAAATTCAAACTGGTGTTTCCCCAGTTTTAATCCTGAAAATGGGATTAAAAATTCTTTTAATATATCCATAACATCAGTTTTTCCCTTTTTATAAGGGTGTGCAAAGATACAAAAATATTGGAATTACAATAATTTTCTTTGCTTTTTTTTAAATTAAACTTTTCCTGTTCCTTTTTTCAAAGGGTTGTTGGTTAATTCAATATATTCCATTCGGTTTTTATAGATGTCAATAGCGCTATAAACGGCTTCTCTAAAAGAACTTTCGTTGGCTATGTTTTTTCCTGCAATGTCAAAACCTGTTCCGTGATCTGGCGAGGTTCTTATTTTGTTTAAACCTGCTGTGAAATTTACACCTTCACCAAAGGAAAGGGTTTTGAAAGGAATTAAACCTTGGTCGTGATACATCGCAACTACTGCATCGTAATTTTTATATTGGTTGGAACCAAAAAAACTATCTGCCGAAAACGGACCAAAGACTTGAATCCCACTTTTAAAAATCTTCTCTAAACTTGGTTTCACAATTTCATCATCTTCTTTGCCAATTACACCATTGTCACCGCTATGTGGATTTAGTCCTAACACCGCGATTTTTGGTTTGTTTATTTTAAAATCGGCAATTAAACTTTGATGTATGGTGTTGATTTTTTTCTCAATTAATTTTGAATTAATATGTTTGGATAAGTCTGCAATGGGCACATGGTCTGTAATTAAGCCTACTTTTACATCTTCATGAATCATAAACATTAGGGCTTCCCCTTCTAATTGTTCATTTAAATAATCCGTATGTCCTGCAAATTTATAATCTTCTGCTTGAATGTTGTATTTGTTTATAGGTGCCGTAACCAACACATCTATTTGATTGTTTTTTAACGCTGTAGTTGCTGCTTGAAAGGATTTTATGGCGTATTTACCAATTTCTTCATCTAATTTGCCATTTTCTAGATTAACCCCTTCACGCCAGACATTTAAAACATTTATTTTTCCTAAAACAATCTGATCCAGTTTGTCAATTCCTTGTATGAATGCGTTTAAATTGTAGGTTCTTTTTAAAAACGAAACAATTTTAGCATTAGCAAAAATAACCGGTGTACAGATATCTAACATTCTTGTGTCTTCGAATGTTTTCAAAATTACTTCTGGTCCAATGCCGTTCATGTCCCCAATAGAAACACCAACAATTATATTTTCTGAATGTTTTACCATTTTTATTTCTTAATTTTGATGCAAATTTATAAAAATAAACCGTCATATGTTTACAGGAATCATAGAAACTATCGGAATAATTTCAGATATCAAAAAAAATCAGGGAAATGTACACCTAACCATTCAAACAAATATTACGAATGAGTTAAAAATTGACCAAAGTGTGGCACATAATGGTGTTTGTTTAACCGTTGTAGAAATTTTTGACAACAAACATGTGGTTACAGCTATTCAAGAAACAATTAATAAAACCACTTTAGGTTTGTGGCAAATTGGCGACAAAGTAAATATTGAAAGAGCCATGAAATTAGGCGATAGACTGGACGGACATATAGTACAAGGCCATGTTGACCAAACAGCAGTTTGTACATCTATTCATGAAAAAAGTGGTAGTTGGGAATTTACTTTTGAATACGATACGGCTTTAAATAATATTACTATCGAAAAAGGTTCTATAACAGTAAACGGAACCAGCTTAACAGTTGTAAATTCAGCTAAAAACAGTTTTAGCGTAGCAATTATTCCATATACCTATGAACATACTATTTTTCATACTTTTAAAATTGGCACAAAAGTAAATTTAGAATTTGATGTGGTAGGAAAATACATAGCTAGGATGTATGAGTTACGTGGGTAATCTTATATTCAAAAAAAACAAAAAGCCCTACATTTCTGTAAGGCTTTGATTTTACTTGTGGTCCCACCTGGGCTCGAACCAGGGACCACCTGATTATGAGTCAGGTGCTCTAACCAACTGAGCTATAGGACCGCTATTGGAGGTGCAATATTACTACTATTTTTATTTGCAAGCAAATCTTTTTTTAATCGATTCTAAAAATGTGGGGTAACGTTCTTGAAATCAATCTATTTTATTTCTTGGCAAAGTTCAATTAATACGCCATTTGTGGTTTTTGGATGTAAAAAAGCTACTAATTTATTGTCGGCACCTTTTTTTGGTGTTTCATTTAAAACAGTAAAACCTTCTAACTTTAGTCGTTCTATTTCTGCATAAATATCTTCCACATCAAAAGCGATATGATGAATGCCTTCGCCTTTTTTCTCTAAAAATTTAGCAATCGGGCTGTCTTTATTTGTAGCTTCTAACAATTCAATTTTATTAGGGCCACACATAAAAAAGGAGGTTTTTACACCTTCACTCGCTACTTCTTCTATCTTATATGCGGCTTGTCCGAAAAGTTTTGAAAACAATTCATTTGAATTTTCTAAATCATGAACGGCGATACCAATATGTTCTATTTTTCTCATTTTTACAGGAATTAATATGCAAAAATAAACATTCATAAATGTATTTCTGCTTATTTTGTAAGTAAAAATTGTATTTTTGCCTCATGGAAACAAATAGACAAAAAAAAATTGGGGCATTATTGCAAACAGACTTAGTAGATATTTTACAAGGTGAGATTAGAAAAAATTCCATTTCTAATTTAATAATTTCTGTTTCTAAAGTAAATGTAACTTCAGATTTATCTATCGCAAAGGTGTATTTAAGTGTTTTTCCTTCCGAAAAAGGACCAGAATTATTAGCCGCTATTAAAAGTAACGCGCCTTTAATTAAACACGATTTATCGCAACGTGTAAAATTACAATTAAGACGTGTGCCCAACTTAATTTTCTTCATAGACGATAGTTTAGATTATATCGAAAAAATTGACAAGGCACTTTCTAGAAAAGACAATCCAATTGAAAACCCAGATTTATTAGAAAAAAGAAAAAAATCATAATTTGAATTTCCCGTTCTACATAGCCAAAAGATATGCGTTTAGTTTATCTAAAACTACCGCCATAAATGTAATTACGTTTATCGCCTCTTTTGGAATTATTGTTGGTGCTATGGCACTTTTTGTAGTGCTTTCTGTTTTTAGTGGTTTGCGCGATTTTAGTTTAAGCTTTACCAATGCCACCGATCCCGATTTACGAATTGAAACCCTTGCAGGAAAATCTTTCTTTATTTCTGAAAAACAAGAAGCTCAGTTAGCAACTTCAAAAGAATTTACTAAATATACCAAAATTGTAGAAGAACGCGCCTTGTTTTATTATAAAAACAAAGAGCACGTGGCTTATTTAAAAGGGGTTGATGCCAATTTTAGCCAAGTAAACGCGTTTGACACATTTTTATATGCTGGCGATTGGTTGGAACCGAACACCAATCAGGTTGTAGTAGGTTCAGGAATTTCGAGAAAATTAGCTTTAGGACTTTTTGATTTCAATAACGTTTTAGAAGTTTATATACCTAAACCAGGTTCGGGTTTAATTGAAAATCCAGATGACGCCTTTAATAAATCGCCATTACTAGCTTCAGGAATTTTTCAAGTTAGCGAAGATGTTGATGAAAAATATATCTTTTGTTCTATACCTTTAGTACAAGGGTTATTGAATTACACGCCCAATCAGTTAACTTATATCGATTTTAAACTGGCGCCAAATGTATCAGAAACAGAGGCCATAGAAACCCTTACTAAAATCTTTCCAAAACAAGTAAAAGTCAAAAATAGAGCCCAATTAAATGATGCTTTGTATAAAATGCTAAATACCGAAAATATTGTAGTATATCTTATTTTTACTTTGGTAATTATTATTGCTTTATTTAATTTAATAGGTGCCATCATTATGATGATTATTGAGAAAAAAAACAATCTCAAAACTTTATATAATTTAGGAACAGAAATAAAATATTTAAAAAATATTTTCTTATTTCAAGGAAACATCATTTCTGTTTTTGGCGGAATTTTAGGTTTGATTTTAGGAATTCTTATTGTTTTAATTCAGCAACAATTTGAATGGATCATGATTACGCCCTCATTAGCTTATCCAGTTGTTTTCGAAGTTAAAAATGTATTAATTGTATTGTTTACCATTGTAATTTTAGGATTTATTGCTTCTAAAATTGCCAGTAGTACTGTAACTAAAAAATTATTAGAATGAGAAAAATTGTAATCGTATTAATAGGATTAGTTTTATTCGGATGTAAATCGAAACAAGCAACAAATCAAAAGTATCCAGCAACTGAAATTAATTTAATTTTAAATAATTGGCATAAAGCAGCGGCTGAAGCCAATTTTAATTCGTATTTTGATGCGATGGCGGATGATGCCATTTTCATCGGTACCGATGCTACAGAAAACTGGAACAAAGCAGCATTTATACAATTTTCAAAACCCTATTTTGATAAAGGCAAAGCTTGGAATTTTACCGCATTAGAAAGAAATATTTATTTTTCTTCGGATAAAAAAACAGCTTGGTTTGATGAATTGTTAAACACACAAATGAAAATTTGTAGAGGAAGTGGTGTTTTGGTAGTAGACAAAAATGGAAAATGGAAAATAAAACACTATGTGTTATCTATGACCATTCCAAATGACAATACAGATGAAGTGGTTAAAATAAAGTCTTTAATTGAAGATGCGGCAATTGAAAAACTAGAAAAAGGCGAGTAACTCGCCTTTTTCTATTTATAAATCGTTTCTTTCAAATTCTTAAACATGTCAGCCGTCATGTTTTCAATGTCAAAATCGTTTTTCCAACCCCAATCTTTTCTGGCTTCACTATCGTCAATACTCGCAGGCCAACTGTCGGCAATTTTTTGACGGAAATCGGGTTCGTAAGAAATAGTAAAATCTGGATAATGTTTCGTAATTTCTACAGCCAACTCTTTTGGAGTAAAGCTCATTCCAGATAAATTGTAAGAAGAACGAATTTTAATATCTTCTGCATCCGCTTGCATAATACTAATTGTAGCTTTTATAGCATCGTCCATATACATCATAGGTAAAGCTGAATTTTCAGTTAAAAAACTGGTAAATTTTCCATCCGTGATTGCTTTGTGATAAATGTCTACAGCATAATCAGTTGTTCCACCACCGGGTTCTGTGCTCCAGCTTATTAAGCCTGGATACCGGATACTTCTAATATCCACACCATATTGCTTATGATAATATTCAGCCCAACGTTCGCCTGTTTGTTTTGAAATTCCATAAACTGTTGTAGGTTCCATAATGGTATATTGGGGTGTGTTTTCTTTTGGAGTTGTAGGTCCGAAAACGGCAATACTAGATGGCCAAAATATTTTTTTTATTTTTTCAGCTTTGGCTAAATTTAAAACGTGAAACAACGAATTCATATTTAAATCCCATGCAAACGCTGGATTTTTTTCGGCAGTTGCGGATAATAAGGCCGCCATTAAATACACGTCAGTAATATGATATTTCTCAACTAATTGCTCAATCTGATTGTAATCTAATGCATTTATGACTTCAAAAATTCCGTTATTAACTACGTCATTTTCTAATTTTCTAATATCGGATGCAATTACGTTTTCTACACCATAAGAAGCACGTAATTTAGAAGTAAGTTCGGTGCCTATTTGACCACAAGCGCCAATGATTAATATTTTGGTTTGCATAGTTAGTTATTTTGTCTTACAAATATAAAATATTAGCAATAATAACTCATAATTTTGTTTGTTTTTTTCGAATTTCGTAAAAATCACCTATTCAGATTATTAATTATTTATTTAACTTAATTTTTTAAAAAATCGTATAAACATTTGTAAATTTGCGACTCATAATTGTAAAAAAATGAATTTTTTTAAATTACTTATACTAACTGTTTTTAGCAGTCTTTTGTTTTTTTCTTGTAAACAAAATGACGAGCAAGTAGTACTTGTGGAAAAGATGGAGAAAAAAAACCGAGAATCTTTTGAACAAATCAATAAAGCTTGGCAGTTGAATATTCCAGTTACTAGTCCTGAAGTGCGTGTTATTTTAAATCAATGGCAAGATTGGAAAAATTTTGAAGAAGAACTTCAGCAAAAACCAAAATCATCCATTAGTGCTTTTAAGCAAAAGGTTTTAAATTTAGTTACAAAATCTTCTACTTTACATACAAATGTACCTGCGAATTTTAACTTACCGCAAGTGCGAAGTAGAATTGTAGCATTACAAACTAAAATTTTAGCATTAGACACTTATTTTTCTTTAGATGTGGTACCTAATGAAAAAGTTCAAAATTTAATTGCAGCTATCAATAAAGAATTGCATGCGTTTTATATGCAATGCGAAGAAATTATTATAAAAAACCGAATTCCAACTGAAATAGGCGAGCCAAAAATTATTAGTATCAGCGATACCACTCGAAATGCAAAAGCAATAAATTTTGACGATTTAGAACAAAAAGAAATTCAAAAAAAGAAGTAATTTTAGGCGCAAGGTTAAAGGCAAAGGGCAAAAGGACTCCTATTATTTGATAATAAACATACTGTAAATTGAGCAAATCAGAAATCATTCAAAAATATCAGCAACAACCAAAAATTGGACAAATTGCTGAATTTTTTGCGTCCAGAAAAAAAATAAATGCTACAGGTTTGGTAGGTTCTTCACTTTCATTTGTGATTGAGGCTTTATTTAAAAAATCGGAACTTCCTTTTTTATTGTTGTTTAATGACAAGGAAGAAGCGGCGTATTATTTGAATGATTTAGAAGCCTTAATTAACAACCAAGATGTGTTGTTTTATCCAGGTTCTTATCGTCGTCCTTACCAAATTGAGGAAACAGATAACGCCAACGTTTTATTACGTGCTGAGGTATTAAATAGAATTAATTCTAGAAAAAAACCAGCCATTATTGTTTCGTATACAGATGCTATTTTTGAAAAAGTTGTTACGCGAAAAGAGTTAGACAAAAACACTTTAAAACTTAGTGTAAACGATAAATTAGCTATCGATTTTATTAACGAAACGCTTTTTGAATATCATTTTAAACGTGTCGATTTTGTTTCGGAACCTGGTGAATTTTCTGTTCGAGGTGGAATTATTGATGTATTTTCATTTTCAAATGATATGCCTTACCGGATAGAGTTTTTTGGCGATGAAATTGATAGCATTCGAACCTTTGATATTGAAACGCAATTGTCTAAAGAAAAAGTCACAAAAATTGCCATTATTCCCAATGTTGAAAATAAAATATTACAAGAAAAACGCGAAAATTTCTTAGATTATATTTCTGAAAAAACCGTTATTGTGCTTCAAAATACCGATTGGTTAGGTGGAAAATTAGACCGATTATATGAAAAAGCAAAAGAAGCTTACTCGAAATTAACGCTAACGATCCATCACGCCAAACCTGAAGAATTATTTGTAAATCAAGAAACGTTTTTAAAGCGAGCGTTAGATTTTTCAATACTTGAATTAGATAAAAATCCGGTTTTTAAATCGGAAAAAATGGTCGAATTTTACACGCAACCGCAGCCATCATTTAACAAACAATTCGATTTGTTAATGAATAATTTGAACGATAATTTTCATAACGGAATTAAAAACTATTTATTTTCATCGAACGAAAATCAAGCCAAACGATTCAAAGAAATTTTTAAAGATATTGATGAAGATGCGGCCCTACATGTGAAAGACAAATATGAAAACATCGTACTCCCTTTGTTTTCAGGCTTCATAGATACCGAGTTACAAATCGCGTGTTACACAGACCATCAAATTTTCGAAAGGTATCATAAGTTTTCTATCAAAAATAATGCGTCGAAAAAACAAACGGTAACTCTGAAAGAACTAACTGCTTTGTCAATTGGCGATTATGTAACACATATTGACCACGGAATTGGTAAATTTGGCGGATTACAAAAAATTCAAGTAGAAGGGAAAACCCAAGAAGCAATAAAATTAGTGTATGCCGATAATGATATTGTGTATGTAAGTATTCATTCGCTTCATAAAATTTCAAAATATACTGGAAAAGAAGGCGCCCCGCCAAAAATATATAAATTAGGAAGTGGTGTATGGAAGGCCTTAAAACAAAAAACAAAAGCTCGTGTAAAGCACATCGCTTTCAATTTAATTCAGTTGTATGCGAAACGTCGTTTGGATAAAGGCTATGCTTTTGCACCCGATAGCTATTTGCAAAAAGAATTAGAAAGTTCTTTTATTTACGAAGACACACCTGACCAAATCACAGCCACACACGACGTAAAAATGGATATGGAAAACGACAGACCAATGGATAGATTGGTTTGTGGCGATGTGGGATTTGGAAAAACAGAAGTGGCTATTCGAGCTGCATTTAAAGCAGTTGACAACGGTAAGCAAGTCGCTATTTTAGTGCCAACAACTATATTGGCCTACCAACATTATAGAACTTTTACAGAGAGATTAAAAGATATGCCCGTAACGGTAAGCTATTTGAACCGATTTAGAACTGCAAAACAAAAATCAGAAACGCTAAAAGGTTTGGAAGATGGAAAAATAGATATTGTAATTGGAACGCATCAATTGGTAAATAAAAATGTGAAATTCCGAGATTTAGGGTTGCTTATTGTAGATGAGGAACAAAAATTTGGGGTAAATGTAAAAGACAAATTAAAAACCATTGCCGCAAATATTGATACGCTTACTTTAACTGCTACACCCATTCCAAGAACACTACAATTTTCATTAATGGCAGCTCGCGATTTATCAGTTATTACTACGCCGCCGCCAAATCGATATCCAATTGAAACCAATGTAATTCGTTTTAATGAAGAAACCATTCGTGATGCTATTTCGTATGAAGTGGAACGTGGTGGACAAGTGTTTTTTATCAATAATCGTATCGAAAACATTAAAGAAGTTGCCGGAATGATTCAGCGATTGGTTCCTAATGCAAAAGTAGGAATCGGACACGGACAAATGGATGGAAAAAAACTGGAAGAATTAATGCTTGCCTTTATCGAGGGCGAATTTGATGTTTTGGTAGCTACTACTATTATAGAAAGCGGCTTAGACGTGCCCAATGCAAATACGATTTTTATTAATAATGCCAATAATTTTGGACTTTCAGATTTGCATCAAATGCGAGGTAGAGTAGGGCGTAGCAATAAAAAAGCCTTTTGTTATTTTATTACACCACCCGAATCGGTTATGACCGATGATGCCAGAAAACGAATCAACGCTTTAGTGCAGTTTTCAGAATTAGGCAGCGGGTTTAATATTGCAATGAAAGATTTAGAAATTCGTGGTGCGGGAGATTTGTTAGGTGGCGAACAAAGTGGTTTTATTAATGAAATTGGTTTTGATACCTATCAAAAAATTATGAATGAAGCCATAGACGAATTAAAAGAAAATGAGTTTGCTAATTTATATAAAGAAGAAAATGATATTGAAACCAAAGAATTTGTAAAAGAATTTCAGATTGATACCGATTTTGAATTGTTGTTTCCAGACGAATACATCAATACTATTTCAGAACGACTGAGTTTGTATAACGAATTAGGTACTTTGAAAAACAATGCAGAATTAGAAGCATATGAAAAACGTTTAATTGACCGATTTGGACCTTTGCCAAAAGAAGCAAGTTCCCTATTAAACAGCGTTCGAATCAAATGGAAAGCCAAACAAATAGGTTTAGAACGATTAATTCTGAAACAAAATAAAATGATAGGGTATTTTATTGGCGATCAGCAATCTAATTTTTACCAAAGTAATCGTTTTATGAATGTGATGAAATTTGCACAACAAAACGGTAATTTATGTAAAGTAAAAGAAAAAGAAACCAAAAACGGATTACGACTTTTAATTACTTTTGAAAACGTAAAAAGCAGTAACAAAGCACTAGAATTAATTGAAATGATATAATCTTAAAAAAGTAATGTTCATTTTTCAAAAAAAAAACTTATTTTTACACGTTTGCATACTAAATAACAAAAAATAATGTTATTTATAAAAACCATATTACATTGAAAAACATACAATTAAAACATTTACTTACATTGGGTAGTATAGCCATTCTTTTGGCATGTTCTACTAAGAGAGATAATTATATAAATAGAAAGTGGCATGCCACAAATACAAAATATAATGTTTTGTATAATGGAAATCTGGCGTTGCAAAAAGGAATTGCAGATGTAAAAGCAACGTATTCGGATGATTTTTGGGACGTACTTCCATTAGAACGCATGCAAGTTATACCAACCGAGCAAAAAGAAGGCGAAGTTACGAAAAACATAAATTTTGAACGTGCTGAAACAAAAGCCACAAAAGCCATTCAAAAACATTCTATGAATATTGGAGGCTATGAAAAAAACAATCAAATTGACGAATCGTATTTGATGTTGGGTAAGTCTAGGTATTATGAAAACCGCTATTTACCTGCTATGGAAGCCTTTAATTATATTTTATATAAATATCCTACCAGTAATAATGTTTATCAAGCACAAGTGTGGCGTGAAAAAGTCAATTTAAAATTAGAAAACGAACAATTAGCCATAAAAAATTTAAATAGAACCCTAAAAGGACAAAAAGTTACGGGTCAGGATTTGGCCGATATTCATTCCGTTTTAGCACAAGCGTTTATTAAAAAAAATGTTTTAGATAGCGCGATAGTTTCTGTAAAAATAGCTAAAAAAGAAACCAAACGAAATGAAGAGAAAGCACGCTATACATTTATTTTAGGCCAATTATATGAAAAATTAAACTATTCAGATAGTGCTTATGTGGCGTTTCAAGAAGTGATTGATATGAAACGAAAATCTCCTCGTAGTTATACCATTTATTCTCATTTGAAACAATCTTCACAATTTGATTTTCAAAAAGGCGATACAGTTGCTTTTCATAAAAAGCTAGACAAATTACTAGAAAATATAGAAAACAAAAGCTTCAGAGATGTGATTTATCATCAAAAAGCCATATTTTATGATAAAAAAGAGAAAGATAATGTAGCTATTTTAAACTATAATAAATCAATAAAAAATAGTTTATCGGATAAATACTTAGCAGCTTTGAACTACAGAAATATTTCGGAAATTTATTACAAAAAACAAAATTTCCATTATGTAAAAAAATATTTAGATTCCACTTTGTTGCGTTTACCAGAAAAAAATAGCGAAGTAAAATCAACTAAAAAAAGATTGGAAATTATTGCAGATGTTGTAAAATATCAAGATATTATTAGTTATTCGGATAGTATTTTCAATATTTCAAAAATGTCAAATTCTGAAAAAGTAAAATTTTTTCAAAATCACATTACTAAGTTAAAAATATCCGATTCTATAGCTGCTATAAAAAAAGCAGATAATATAGCATTATCAGAACAGAATCTAAAAGCAGATGCATTTCCAGGGGATAGTTTTAATGATCAATCTGACAGTAAAGATAAAAATTCCCCTGGTGAAATTTCAAAGACTAAAAATCCCGTATTAGAACAAGATTTGGTTAAGCCACCATTAAATTCAGGAGGTTTACAAAGTAAATTTTATTTTTATAATGGGGTAACGGTAGCACAAGGGAAATTGAATTTTAAGAAAAAATGGGGTGATATTAAATATGGTGACAATTGGAAATCGGTACCTGAATCCAATCAAAACCAAACACAAAACGGATCCGAAGAGGAAATAGAAGAAGAAACGGAAGAACCAACCGAAGAAGTAGGTCTTGAACCAAAATACAAAACCTCTTTTTACATCGATCAACTTCCAAAAGATACTAAAGTACTTGATAGTTTAACTATTGAGGCAAATTTTGCACGTTTTCAACTGGGTACTATTTTTAAAGAAAAACTTAAAGAGAAAAAGCTAGCTATAACTACTTTTGAAGATGTTTTGGTAAATTCACCTGAAAGTAAATTGATTTTACCTACATATTATAATTTATACCAATTGTATGCTGATGAAAATAAGGAAAAAGCGCTGGTTTATAAGCAAAAAATTTTAACGAAATACCCAGAAAGCAGATACGCATCGGCTATAAATAATACAGCAATAAATGCAGATATTACAGCAGATTCTGAATTTAATTTGCTATATAAGAAAGTAGAAGAAGGATGGTTTAGAGAAGCAAATTTAGAAATTGATGCTTTACTAAAAAAATATGACGGAGATGAATTAAACGCTAAATTTGATATGTTAAAAGCAAAAATTTCTGCGAGGTTATTTGGGCTTTCGGCTTATAAAGAAGCGCTACAAAAAATGGTAAAAAACTATCCAAAAGCTGACGAAACAAAAAAAATAGAGTCAATATTAAGTTCAGATATTCCAGCTCTTGAAGCTCTACAATTTGGAGCTACCGCTAAAACTTATAATTTGGTATTTGTTACCAATTATCCTAATGAGATTTCACATAAAAATTTAATTGAGAAATTAAATAAATATGTTAAAGAATCTGGCGATAGAAAAGTCAGCGTGTCAAATGATATCTATAATGTAAATAAAAACATGATTGTTTTGCATGGAATATTAAATAAAGTAACTGCAGAATCCGTTGCTAATTATCTGAAAGAGCATAAAGAGTACAAACTAAAAGACACACCAATTATAATTTCAAATGAAGATTATAAAGTAGTTCAGGTGAATAAAAATTTAGAAGCATATCTAGCTAAAATCAAATAAGTATGCCAAAATCAGACTATGATTTATTAGGTAAAACAAATCGAATTGTAGAACAAACCACTATTACTGGTAATATAGTTTCCTCAGCCGATTTACGATTAGACGGAGAATTAATTGGTGATATTACTTGCAATGGAAAAATTGTATTAGGTCCGAAAAGCAAAGTAGAAGGCAATATTACTTGTAAAAATATAGATATTGAAGGCAAGTTCAATGGTAAATTAGTGGTGGAAGAATTATTAGGTATCAAAAAATCAGCTAAAATTTCTGGTGAAGTTACCGTAGGAAAATTAGCCATAGAACCTGGTGCCATTTTTGAAGCCAGTTGTGAAATGAAATCAAAATAAGTTTTGTCTTAAATCCAGACTAAAATGCTACAAAATACCAAGTCAAAACCGCTAAATAAATGGATACAATTAATAAGTATTCCGGCACAAATGGGAGTAGTTATTTTTTTGTTTGCCTATTTAGGTCAATATTTAGACCAAAAATACCAATCCGAAAACTATGTGAAAATTTTTACAGTTGTAGGCGTTTTCTTAGCCTTGTATAATGTAATTCGCCAAGTGAACCAAATGAGTAAGAATGAAAAATAACTTCTTGTTTTTTAAACGAATTTTCTTTTTTACCCTTTCGTTATATGCGCTCAATCGCTTGGTTTTTTTGTTTCCTACTTTAAAACAAGCAGAAGAGCAATTTCATTTTACTATGTCCTTTTTGTTTTTATTGTTTTTTGTGTTTTCAAACCTAATTTTATTCCTTGTAAAAAAGGTTTCAGAAAAGAGCTTTGACAATACAGGAATGGTATTTATGATGGCCACTTTTGTGAAAACTGGGGCGGTTTATTTTATTATCAAACCCATATTAAGCCTACCAAATAATCAAATTGAAAGAACAAATTGCCTGATTGTTTTTATGTGTTTTTTAGTAATTGAAACGATAATAACTATAGGTATTTTAAATAAAAAACAATAAACCAATTTAATTTTGAATAATTTGGTAAAAAAAGTAATTTTCTAGTATTGTAATTTAAAGAAAAAATATACCTTTGCAAAAATTTTAAGGACATTATTTTTTAGAATATATATTTTATGTTGATTTCAAGAAAAACAATTCAATTATTTATAGCCACAATTTTTGCGGTTTTGCCTGTAGTTACTTTTGCTAATGCAGATGCAAGTCACGTTGCAAAACCAGCGCATTCTGAAGTTGTAAATCATGAAGGTACTGCAACTAAGGAAGTTGTTTCGGAAGAAATGAAAGCGCAAGAAGAAAGAGCGGAATTCATTCAACATCACTTATTAGATTCTCATGATTTTCATTTATTTTCTTACGGAAAAGCATCAGGTCATGAAACACACATTGGTTTTCCTTTGCCGGTAATTTTATGGGAAGACGGATTACATTTTTTCATGTCGTCTGAATTTCACCACGGGGAAGCAGTTGCCGAATCTAACGGAAAATATTTTGCGATAAATCACCATGATGGAATGATTTATAATACTGACGCAAAAGGAACTTTCAATGTGGATGAAAAACACCATACTACAAATACAAAACCTATCGATTTTTCTATCACAAAAAGTATTGTAATGATTTTAATCGTAGCTTTATTAATGTTTATGATTTTTAGAAATCTAGGCAAATCATACAGTAAAAATGGGGGTATTGCTACAGGAGTGGGAAGATTTTTCGAGCCATTAGTACTTTACATCAGAGATGAAATCGCAATTCCTAATATTGGAGAGAAACATTATAAAAAATACATGAGTCATTTATTGACTGTTTTCTTCTTTATTTGGTTTCTAAATATGTTTGGTTTAACGCCACTTGGAGTTAACGTTACTGGTAATATTGCAATTACTGCTTCGTTAGCTATCATTACTTATTTAATCACAACGTTTACTGCTAATGGAAATTATTGGGGTCACATTTTCTGGATGCCAGGAGTACCGGTTCCAATGAAAATCATTTTAGCGCCAATTGAATTTTTAGGAACTATTATTAAACCCTTTTCATTAATGATTCGTTTATATGCGAATATGTTAGCTGGTCACGTGGTTTTAATGAGTATCATTGCGTTAATGTATACGTTTAGTAGTCCGATCGGAAGTCCGTTATCATTTGTGTTGGCTTTTGTATTATCCATATTAGAAATTTTAGTAGCTTTATTACAAGCTTATATTTTTACGATGTTAACGGCTTTATATTTTGGAGCTGCAAAAGAAGAACATCACCATGATGAGGAAGCGCATCATTAATAAATTGAATGTTTAATTAAATATATATACATTATGGAAGGAACTCTTAACCTTGTAGGAGCTGGATTAATCGTTATCGGTGCTGGTTTAGGTATCGGTAGAATTGGTGGATCAGCAATGGATGCTATTGCTCGTCAACCAGAAGCGTCTGGAAAAATTCAAACGGCTATGCTTATTGCAGCAGCGTTAATTGAAGGAATTGGTTTTGCAGCGTTATTCGCAGTAAAATAATTAAAACTAACAATTGTTGTAACGGTTGGTTGCAACAATTGTTTACATTGAAAATTAAAATTAAACAATATATATAATGGAAGAATTATTAGGTCAATTTTCATTTGGTTTATTTATCTTGCAAACACTTTTATTCGTAGGATTAATCCTTTTACTAAAAAAGTTTGCTTGGAAACCTATTTTAGATGCAGTAAACGAACGTGAAGAAGGTATTAAAGAAGCTATTCTTTCGGCAGAAAATGCAAAAAAAGAAATGATGGCTTTAAAATCGGATAACCAAAAATTATTAGATGAAGCCCGTGCTGAAAGAGATACTATGATTAAAGAAGCAACTGCTATCAAAGAAAAAATGATTGCTGATGCCAAATCTGAAGCACAATCTCAAGGCGCAAAAATGATTGAACAAGCAAAAGCTACAATCGAAAGTGAAAAAAATAATGCAGTTGCTGAAATTAAAAATCAAGTGTCTTCATTGTCTTTAGAAATCGCTGAAAAATTATTAAAAGAAGAATTATCTAACAAAGAATCTCAAACTAAATTAGTGGAGAAAATGTTAGCTGATGTTAAATTAAACTAATCCAAAGTTATGTCAAGAGCTGCGATTAGATACGCAAAAGCAATTATAGATATCGCTACAGAAAGCAATACCGCTTTAGCTGTAAATAACGATATGAAAACTATTGGTGCTGCCATAAAAGAAAATAATGAGTTACACGATTTTTTATCCAATCCTATTGTAAATGGAACGATAAAAATGAATGCATTAATGGAAATATTTCCATCTTTACAAGCAGAAACTAAAGGTTTGTTTCAATTGTTAGTAGCAAATAAAAGATTTGAAATTTTGTCTGCAATTACTTTTCAATTCAATACATTATTTGATACGGCAAGCGGTATTGAGCAAGCAGTTGTTACTACAGCTGTTCCGTTAACTGCCGAATTAGAAGCACAAGTAACAAATAAGTTGAAAGAATTTTCTTCAAACACGATTTCTATTACTAACGTAGTAGATCCTTCCATTATTGGAGGTTTTGTTTTAAGAATTGGCGACAAACAATATAATGCCTCTGTTGCAAACAAATTACAACAGTTAAAAAGAGAATTTACATATTAAATAAATACCATTAAATATATATAAAATGGCAGAAATTAAACCAGCTGAAATTTCAGCAATATTAAAGAAACAATTATCAGATTTTCAATCTGGCGCTACGTTAGAAGAAGTAGGTACTGTACTACAAGTTGGTGATGGTATTGCTCGTGTATATGGTTTATCAAATGCTCAGTACGGTGAGTTAGTACAATTCGATAACGGATTAGAAGCGATCGTATTGAACTTAGAAGAAGACAATGTTGGTGTAGTTTTATTAGGACCATCAACTGGAATTAAAGAAGGTTCTAACGTAAAAAGAACTAACCGAATTGCGTCTTTAAAAGTTGGTGAACAAATGGTTGGCCGTGTGGTGGATACATTAGGAAACCCAATTGATGGTAAAGGACCAATAGGTGGCGAGTTATTCGAAATGCCTTTAGAGCGTAAAGCACCTGGAGTTATTTTCCGTCAACCAGTTACTGAACCATTACAAACGGGTATCAAAGCTATCGATGCCATGATTCCAGTTGGACGTGGACAACGTGAATTAGTGATTGGTGACCGTCAAACGGGTAAATCATCAGTTTGTTTGGATACCATCTTAAATCAAAAAGAATTTTACGATGCGGGTCAACCCGTATTCTGTATATATGTTGCAATCGGACAAAAAGCGTCTACTGTTGCATCAATCGCAAAAACATTAGAAGAAAAAGGCGCAATGGCTTATACGGTTATTGTGGCTGCAAATGCTTCTGATCCTGCACCAATGCAAGTATATGCTCCTATGGCAGGTGCTGCAATTGGTGAGTACTTCCGTGATTCAGGTCGTCCTGCATTAATTATTTATGACGATTTATCTAAGCAAGCCGTTGCTTACCGTGAAGTATCTTTATTATTAAGAAGACCTCCAGGACGTGAAGCATATCCAGGAGACGTTTTCTACTTACACTCTCGTTTATTAGAAAGAGCTTGTAAAGTAATTAACGATGACGAAATTGCTAAAAACATGAATGATTTACCAGATTCTTTAAAAGGAATTGTAAAAGGTGGTGGTTCATTAACAGCGTTACCAATTATCGAAACACAAGCTGGTGACGTTTCTGCCTATATCCCAACAAACGTAATTTCGATTACGGATGGGCAAATTTTCTTAGATGGAGATTTATTCAACTCTGGAGTTCGTCCTGCCATTAACGTAGGTATTTCTGTATCTCGTGTTGGAGGTAATGCGCAAATTAAATCCATGAAAAAAGTATCGGGTACTTTAAAATTAGACCAAGCACAATTCCGTGAATTAGAAGCTTTCGCGAAATTTGGATCTGACTTAGATGCGGTTACTTTAAATGTAATTGAAAAAGGTAAACGTAACGTGGAAATCTTAAAACAAGGTTTAAATGATCCGTTTGCTGTTGAAAATCAAGTAGCAATTATTTATGCGGGAACAAAAAACTTATTAAGAAATGTTCCTGTAAATAAAGTAAAAGAATTTGAAAAAGATTATTTACAATTCTTAAGCTTAAAACATAAAGACGTTTTAGATGCATTAAAAGCGGGTAAATTTGATGATAACATCACAAATGTACTTGAAGCTGCTGCAAAAGAAATTTCTGCAAAATACTAATAATTAGGTATAAGGAAAAAGGTCTTGGGTATTTGGCTAAACAAATACCCAACACCATAAACCCAACACCCAATACCCAATAAAAATGGCAAATTTAAAAGAAATACGTAATAGAATTGTATCTGTATCGTCAACGATGCAAATCACTTCTGCTATGAAAATGGTTTCGGCTGCTAAATTAAAAAAAGCACAAGATGCTATTACGGCAATGCGACCTTATTCTGAAAAATTAACCGAGTTAATTCAAAGTTTAAGTGCTTCTTTAGAAGGCGATGTTGCGGCTAATTATACTACACAAAGAGAAGTGAAAAAAGTATTAGTTGTTGCTATTACTTCTAACAGAGGATTGTGTGGTGCTTTAAATTCAAATGTATTAAAACAAGTTAAAATTTTAACTGAAAAATACGGTCACGATAATGTTGGTATTTTTGCTATTGGTAAAAAAGCAAATGATGGTTTACATAAAACAAACTATGTAATAGCCAACAGAAGTGATATTTTTGACGATTTAACTTTTGATAATACAGCAGAAATAGCTCAGTCATTAACGCATTTATTTTTAGATGGTGAATATGATAAAGTAGAATTGGTTTACAATCAGTTCGTGAATGCAGCTACACAAATTGTTGTAAACGAACAATTTTTGCCATTAGCGCCAATTAAAGGCGCTGCTGCAATTTCATCGGACTATATTTTTGAACCATCAAAAGAAGAAATTGTATTAGAATTAATACCAAAATCGTTAAAAACGCAATTGTATAAAGCAGTTAGAGATTCTTTTGCGGCAGAGCACGGTGCACGTATGACAGCAATGCACAAAGCAACAGATAACGCAACTGATTTAAGAAATCAATTGAAATTAACATATAACAAAGCACGTCAGGCAGCAATTACAGGAGAAATCTTAGAAATTGTGGGTGGTGCAGAAGCATTAAATAATTAATTTATTTACTGTTTTTAACTTCTTAAAGTCCCAATGTATTGGGACTTTTTTTATTTGCACTAATTTCCAAATAAATTTTAAATCCTTTTTATCCGTTTAATCCATGGCGAAAAAAATTATATATTTGTATAAACCGATTTGATATGAAAAATATATTTACTGCGCTTTTTTTACTATTTAGTTCTCTTATAATTTCACAAAATCTTCAATTAGAAGAAATAATGAAAGGGAACGAATTTATTGGTCATCAACCTTCCAATCACCGTTGGTCGGTAGATGGAAAAGCTATTTATTTTGAGTGGAATCCAAACAATGAAATTGGTGATAAAACCTATTATTGGCAATCTGGTTTCACAGCACCAAAGTTACTTTTAAAAGAAGCCTTAAACTTTTCGAATATTCCATATCAAGGACAAGAAAAATTTGATGTAATATATTATACCAATCAAGGAGCACTATTTTCCTATCATAAAAAAACGAAAGAAAGTAAGCTAATTTATCAGACAACTTCAACAATCAATGCGGTTCAAAGAAGCAGTAACCCGGATATACTTTATTTTCAACAAAATAAAAATCTCTATCAATTAAATGTTAAGAATTTTCAATTACTTCAACTTACAAATTTTAAATCTGGAACCGCTTCACCTGATACCAACAAAGAGAATTTTCTAAACTTACAGCAAAAAGAATTGTTTCAATTTGTAAACGAAGAAAAAGCCAAATCGGAATGGAATAAAACCCAATCTGAAGAAAATAAACTAAAGTTTCCATCTGAAATATTTTATGGTGCAACTACTTTAGAAGCTATAAAAGTTAGTCCAAACGGGAAGTTTGTAACTTATAATCTATCGGAATATCCCACTACTAAAGATACAAAAGTTGAAAATTTTATTACTTCTGATGGATACACAAAAAGTAAATCGGCACGAGAAAAAGTGTCTATAAACAATAATAGCAAACATAAAATGTATGTCTATAGTATCGAGAAAGATAGCGTGATGCCCCTTTCTTTTTCAAATTTAACGGGTATAAAAACCTATCCAAAATATTATCAAGAATACGAAAACTTAAAAAATTTAGAACCAGTTGAAAAAGCAATTACACTACAAGCGCCAATATATAATGCATTGGGAAATTTAGCTGTTTTTGAGGCCAGAAGCTTGGATAATAAAGATCGTTGGATTCTGCAATTAAACTTAAATGACGCAACGGTTTCTGAATTAGAGTACCAACACGATGAAGCTTGGATAGGCGGACCTGGAATTCCAGGGTACAATTTCAGTAATGGAGCGTTAGGTTTTTTAGCCGACAACAAAACCATATATTTTCAATCCGAAGCAACGGGTTTTTCTCATTTGTATACTTTCAATTTGGAAACAAAAAAGAAAACTCAACTAACCAATGGAAAATGGGAAGTTCGCGATGTAGTTTTATCAAAATTATCCAATTCCTTTTATATTACAACTACCGAAACGCATCCTGGAAATCGTTCATTTTATAAATTAGATATTTCTTCAGGTAAAAAAACACCTATTCTTATTGGTGATGGCGCTTATGAAGTCGAATTATCACCAGATGAAACCCAATTGGCAATTCGATATTCTTACATCAATAAACCTTGGGAAATATATGTTGCAGAAAACAAATCCAATCCCATATTAAAGCAAATTACGTTTTCTACTTCGTATGCTTTCAACAAATACAATTGGAAAAAGCCTGAAGTCATTTCGTTTAAAGCAACTGATGGTACCGATATTTTCGCTAGAGTGTATGAGCCAAAATCAGAAAATAAAAATAAAGCTGCTATCCTATTTGTTCACGGAGCGGGCTATTTGCAAAATGCACACAAGTATTGGAGTACGTATCATAGAGAATATATGTTTCATAATTTGTTAACCGATTTAGGCTACACGGTTTTAGATATAGATTACCGTGCAAGTGATGGTTACGGACGCGATTTCAGAACTGGAATTTACCGTCATATGGGAGGAAAAGATTTATCAGATCAATTAGATGGAAAAAAATATTTAGTTGAAAAATTAAGCATTGATGCTAATAAAGTTGGAATTTATGGTGGATCTTATGGTGGATTTATAACGCTAATGGGATTGTTAACCAAACCTGGTGAATTTAAAGCTGGTGCAGCATTGCGTTCGGTTACAGATTGGGCGCATTATAACCAAGGCTACACAGCAAATATTTTAAATTTTCCTGAAACAGACCCAGAAGCTTTTAAAAAAAGTTCGCCAATTTATTTTGCGGATAATTTACAAGATAAGTTGTTAATGCTTCACGGAATGGTTGATGATAACGTACAATTTCAAGATATTGTTAGAATGACACAGCGTTTTATTGAACTGGGTAAAAAAGATTGGGATTTAGCTGTTTTTCCAGTAGAAGCGCACGGATTTCAAAAAACCTACTCTTGGGTAGATGAATACCGAAGAATTTTAGACTTATTTAATGAAAATTTACTAGATAAAAAGTAATGGAAATTCGTATTTTATCTCAAAAAGCAGAAATGTTAGCCCAATTGGATATTGTAAAACAATTATATCCTGATTTTACCGTTGAAGAATATGGCACACTTTTAGATGAGATGTTGAAAGCAAATTACCAACAAATAATTGTAATGAAAAACAATAAAACAATCGCGTTAACCGGTGTTTGGATTGGTACAAAATTATGGTCTGGTAAATACATTGAAATGGATAGTTTTGTAGTAGATGAAGATGTTAGAGGTCAAAAAATAGGCGATATATTAATTGAAGAAGTACATAAAATTGCTAAAAAAGAGGGGGCCAATCAAATTTGTTTGGATGCTTTTACTACCAATTTTACTGCTGGTAAATTTTATATCAATCACGGTTTTCAACCAAAAGGTTTCCATTTTGTTAAAATATTGAATTAAAAAAATGAAAATATTTGGACTATTCGCAATAGCGTTTTTAAATTTGGTTTCTTGTGCTTCTAATAAAGCACCACAAGAAACCAATAAATATATTGAAAAAGTAACCTATCAAAATTGGGTTGGTGGTGTTAAAGGTGCTGGAGGAGGCACTATTTTAAATATTACAATACTAAAAAAACTACCAAAAACTATCGAAATAATAAAAATTCAATTTCAAGATAGAGAAGCGATAGTTACAAAATTAAATGATCTATCATATCAAGCGTCAATTAAAACCTTTAATAATGAGTCAGAAACTGTTCCAACGGGTACAATTATAACCAAATTAAAACCCAATCAGGCTAAGATTTTTTTCAAAATAAACGGCAAGGAAGCTGCTGTAATTGTAGATGACGTAAAAGAATTACCAATGTTAGCTTATCCATCAGTTAAACCAAAAAATAATTAACTATTTTTGTTCTTTAAAAGAAAATAAATTGAGTTCAAACAGAAGACTTCTAAAACAAACCCTTATTTACGGTATTGCCACCGTATTGCCTCGTATAATGAGTTTTTTATTAGTAGGATTACATACGGACTTAATGCCAAAAGTAGCCTATGGAGAAATTACTATTCTGTTAGCTTATATGATATTTTTCAATGTGATATTGTCTTACGGAATGGAAACGGCTTTTTTTAGATTTTACCATAAAGAAGAAAATAAAAAAGAAGTAATTAGTACCGCTACGGTTTCTATTTTTTGGAGCACCATTTTATTTTTATCAGTAGCTTTATTATTTCAAAAAACACTGGCAGGACTATTAAACATAGATAAAGAATACGTAAACTATGCCATTTGGATTTTAGCTTTCGATGCACTTGTAATTATTCCGTTTTCTAAGCTTCGCGCCGAGCAAAGACCAATAAGGTATTCTGTGCTAAAAATTTCTAATGTGCTTATTTATTTGTTATTAAACGTATTTTTATTGGCAATATTACCCAAATTAGCACAAGCCAATCCGCAAGGTTTTTGGAGTTCATTTTATGTGGAAGACTATCAAATTGGCTATGTTTTCTTGTCAAATTTAATGGCGAGTTTATTCACTTTTGTATTATTTATGCCACATTATTTTAAGCCTAACTGGTTTTTTAATACGGAACTATGGAAAAGCATGCTTCATTATGGTTGGCCAATATTATTTGCAGGTTTGGCTTTTGGAATTAATGAACATTTAGATAAAATTTTATTATCAGAATGGTTAGACCCTATAACTGCAAAGGCGGCAGTTGGAGCCTATTCGGCTTGTTATAAGATCGGCTTGTTTATGGTTTTGTTTCGTACTGCTTATACATTGGGAATTGAGCCGTTTTTCTTCAGTCAAGCTGGAAATGACAATGCCCCTCAAACCTACGCTACGATTACTAAATATTTTGTAATCTTAGGTTCATTAATTTTGTTAGTGGTTGTGGTTTTTGCAGATGTTGTAAAATTCTTTTTAGTAAGACAACCCGAATATTGGGAGGCTATGTCAATAGTGCCATTAATAATAATCGCGAATTTCTTTTTAGGGATTTATACCAGTTTGTCGGTATGGTATAAGTTAATTGATAAAACCATAATTGGGGCCTACATTTCCGCAATTGGCGCCATTATTACTTTAAGTATGAATTATATTTTAATTGTAAAATTCAACCTGAGTTATTTAGGTTCCGCTATTGCCACTATTTGTGCCTACGGAAGTATGATGGTAATTTCGTATTATTTAGGTAAAGAAAAATACCCAATTCCCTTTGAAATGAAAAAGATTTTAACCTATCTTTTTGCTTCGATTACTTTAGCTTGTATTTCGTTTTATGTTCAAGAATTAAGAGAAACTTATGTTTTCGGAATACTTGCAATCATTGGCTTTAGTTATTATATTTACAAAAATGAAAAAGAAGTAATTTTAAAATTGATAAAACGAAAATAAACAGACTTTGCGGTCATAAAATAAAAAAAACTTGCGAACTTTGCGAAATAACTTTGCGACTTTGCGGTAAAAAAAATAACAATGCAAATAAAAATTATAAATAAATCGCAACATCCATTACCTAACTACGAAACGAATGCTTCTGCGGGTATGGATTTACGTGCTAATTTAACCGAATCAATAACATTAAAACCATTAGAAAGAACGTTAGTAAAAACTGGGCTTTTTATTGAATTACCAATTGGTTATGAAGCGCAAGTTAGACCAAGAAGTGGTTTAGCTTTTAAAAAAGGGATTACGGTTTTAAATTCGCCAGGAACAGTGGATGCCGATTATCGTGGCGAAATTGGGGTTATTTTAGTAAATTTATCCCATGAAGATTTTGTAATTGAAAATGGAGAACGCATCGCACAACTAATCATCGCCAAACACGAACGCGCCGAATGGCAAGAAACCATAGAATTAACAGAAACCTCCCGTGGAGAAGGCGGATTTGGTAGTACGGGAGTAAAATAAAACTTCAACATTCAAAATTCCAAGTTAAAAAATGTTGAAAATTCAATTTTGATTAACGAATTTTGAAATAGTAAATAGTAACAGGAATATTTATATAAGCCATGAAAAAATTTGATTTACACGAGTGACTAATTGATTTTGCCGTTCAAATCATTAACATTACAGATAATGTAAAAACATCAAAACCTGGCCATCATTTGTCAGGCCAAATTGTTAGATCAGGAACAGCTCCATCTTTGAACTATAGTGAAGCACAAAGCGCAGAATCAAGAAATGATTTTATTCATAAAATGTCAGTTGTTTTGAAATAGCTGAGAGAAACCCAATCTAATTTAAAGATAATATTTAGAGCAAATTTGTTTAAGGGACAAGAAACTGAAATAACTTCTGCAATTAAAGAAAGTGATGAATTAATATCAATTTTTGTAAAAAGTATTGAAACATCAAGAAATAAAAACAAGTAAAATTTAATTCAATATTCAAAATTCCAAGTTATAAATGTTGAATATTCAATTTTGATTAACGAATTTTGAAATTTAAAGTAAGATAAATGAAAATAATAGTACCAATGGCTGGTCGTGGTTCACGTCTTCGCCCACACACATTAACCATTCCTAAACCGTTAATTCCAATTGCAGGAAAACCAATTGTACATCGTTTAGTAGAAGATATTGCAAAAGTAATTAATCAACCAATTAATGAAGTAGCGTTTATTATTCACGAAAGTTTCGGCGAAACAGTAGAAAAAGATTTACTTGCGATTGCTACTAAAATTGGAGCAAAAGGAACCATTTATTATCAAAATGAAGCTTTAGGAACGGGTCACGCTATTATGTGTGCAAAGGATTCTTTATCCGGACCAGCAGTTATTGCTTATGCAGATACGTTAATTCGTGCCGATTTTGAATTGGACGCCACGGCCGATAGCGTAATTTGGGTAAAACAAGTGGATCAACCAGAAGCATTTGGTGTAATTAACTTAAATGAAGCTAACGAAATTATAGAATTAGTAGAAAAACCTAAGGAATTTGTATCTGATTTAGCTGTTATCGGAATTTATTATTTCAAAGATATAGCCGTTCTTAAAAACGAATTACAAGCCGTTTTAGATAATAACATCATTCATGGTGGCGAATACCAAATTAATGATGGTATCAAACAAATGATGGCCAAAGGTATGAAATTCGTACCAGGAAAAGTTGACGAATGGATGGATTGCGGAAATAAAGATGTTACTGTAGATACCAATAATAGAATGTTAGGTTTTTTACATCAAGATGGAGAAGATTTAGTAGCTGCTGATGTGCGTTTAGAAAATTCACAAATCATTCCTCCTTGTTTTATTGGCGAAGGAGTGCAAATAATTGATTCGGTTCTCGGACCAAATGTTTCTATTGGAAAAGGATCGCATATTCAAAATAGTAAAATCAAAAACAGTTTAATTCAGACGCATGCGCATATTAAGAATGCAAAATTAGATAACGCCATGATTGGAAATCACGTAAATTATAATGGCGATTTCACTAGCGTTAGTTTAGGCGATTATTCCACATTGGAATAATTTTTGATATTCTTTTATTTTACAACTATATATGAAAAAAATAATAGCTTTTCTTTTCCTTTTTCAAATTTCTTTCGGACAAATAAATCCAGAAGAAGTGGTAACTGCGGAAAATGAATTTGAAACTAATTTTTTTGATGCTTTAAAAGAAAAAGCTATTGAAAATTATGACAAAGCTATTATTGCTTTACAAAAATGTTTATTAAAAGAACCTGCAAACCCAGAAATTCATTATCAGTTAGGGGTAAATTATTTAGCTCAAAAAAAGTACATAGAAGCAGAAAATGCGTTTCAAAAAGCAGTCGATTTAGAGCCCAAACAACGTTGGTATTGGAATGGTTTGTACGATGTACATTATCAAACAAAAGCGTATGAAAAAGCAATAGTCATTGTTGAAAAATTAGTCACTTTTGAGGCCAACATGAAAGAAGACCTGGCGTCGTTATACATGAATACCCAACAATATGATAAGGCCAGAATTGTAATTAATGAAATCGAAAGCAAAGGAACGTTGTCCAAAGCTATGGAATCCTATCAAATGCAAATTCAAAGCATGCAAAAAGGGACAAAACCAAATGTTAACGATTTAATAGAAGCTATAAAAAACAATCCTAAAGTAGAACAAAATTATATCGATTTAATTTATCAATATTCATCCGCTAACCAAGAAAATAAAGCGTTTGAAATGGCTTTATTGCTAGAAAAAGAATTGCCTAATTCGGATTTAGTTCATGTAAGTTTGGTGAAATTTTATATTCAAGCGAATGACATTTCAAAAGCTACCGTTTCTTACAAAAGAGTTGTAAAAAGCAGTAAAATCGATTTAAAAATTAAGCAACGCGTTTTAAATGAATATTTAATTTTTGCTACAAAAAATCCGCAATTACTAACCGAAATTGATAATACCCTAACGTACTTTGACAACACAATTGGAATGGATGTTCATAAAGAATTAGGAAAGTTTTTTTACAATAAAAATAATTTTGATTTGGCTCAAAAATACATGGAACAAGCCAAAGAAAATGACATTGAAACTATTGATTTACTTCTAAACATTTACGATTTCAATAAGGAATTTGAAAAAATGGCAAAAAAATCTGAAGCATACATTGATTTATTTCCAACCAAAGCCAATTTATATTATTACGCCGGAAAAGGAAACAACAACTTAAAAAACTGCAATAAAGCAAAAGATTTTTTAGAAATGGGAATTGATTATGTTATTGATGATCCAAATTTAGAAGCCGGATTTTGCAAACAATTTATAATTTGTGCCGATGGATTATCGGATATAAAAATGAAGCAAACCTATCAAAAAAGATTAGCTGTAATTTCTAAAAAATAATATGAAAAAATTTTTCGCATTCTTAATATTAGTACTTGTTTTTGCTTCGTGTAAAACGAAAAAAACAGTCACAGAACAATCGGTTTCTAAAGAAGTAGTTGTAGATAATAGGGCTAAAGAAATTATAGAAAAACATTATGAAAATAAAATAGATTTTCAAACCGTTTCTATTCGTTCTGTTGCGGATTATGAAGATCAAAAACAAGCGATTTCCATTGGTGCCGATATCAGAATTAAGAAAGATGAAGTGATTTGGATCAATCTAAAATTTTTCGGTATTCCAATGGCAAAAGCATTAATTACACCTACTCGAGTAAGTTATTATGAAAAAACAAATAACACCTATTTCGATGGAAATTATTCTATATTAACTAAAATGATAGGAACCGATTTAGATTTTCAAAAAGTGCAAAATTTGTTATTAGGACGACCAATTGATGATTTAACCAAAGAAGTTTTTATAGCAGAAATAGTAGCTAATTTGTTCCAATTAAAATCTATAAAACAAGCAGATATTGAAAAATTATTTCGTTTTGAAACGGCAAATTATTTATTAAAAGAGCAATTTATCAATCAAATTTCAAAAAACAGAAACGTTTTGGTTACTTATCCTTCATTTACAAATCAAGACAATATATTTTTGCCAACTGGCGTTTCTATTATTGCCAACCAACAAAATCAAGTAAAAATTAATGTAGCCTATAAAAAAATTACGTTTAATGAATCCTCATCGTTTCCATATTCTATTCCAGAAGGTTATTCTCAAATAAAAATAGATTAATTTTGTAAAAAAATTTCAAGCATGAACAAATTTCTTTTAGCCCTATTCGTACTATTTTTCTCCTTTTCAGCAACCGCACAAATTGATGAGAAAGAAAAATTAGAACAAAGAAAAGAACAATTACAAAGAGAATTGTCTGAAGCCAAAACCAAACTTCAGAACGAAAAGAAAAAAGAAAAATCCGTTTTGAAAGAAATTGCAGGACAAGAGGCCCAAATTAAAATTTCAGAAAAAATAATTTCTACAATTGCTAAACAAGCGCGAATTTTAGATGACAATATTTATTTAACACAATTAGAAATAAATAAGTTAAATAAAGACTTAAAAATAATGAAAGAAGATTACGCTAAAATGATTGTAAAATCATATAAAAGCCGATCGGAACAAAGTCGATTTATGTTTGTGTTGTCTTCTACTAGTTTTTTACAAGCTTACAAGCGTGTACAATATATGAAACAATATGCAGGCTACAGAAAACGTCAAGCAGAAGAAATTAAAGTGAAACAAGCCAGATTAGGAGTAGCTGTTGGCGAACTGCAAACCAACAAAAAAGAAAAAGAAGTAGTTATTGTTGAAAAAACAAAAATCAAAGCCGAACACGAAAAACTAAAACAAGAAAAAGTAGCAACGGCAAAACTTATACAAAAAGATAAGAAAAAAATCGCAGCCGATATCGCTAAAATGGATAAAGAAAGAAAATCCATCGATAAAAAAATCAAGAAAATGATTAACGATGCGATTGCGGCAGAAAACAAGAAAAATGCGGCTAAGAAAAAAGCCGCAGCAACGGCTTCAGGGAATACCGCGCCTGTGAAAACCGCACCTGTTTCTTCTACAAAAATTGAATTAACGCCTGAAGGAAAATTATCGTCAGACAGTTTTAAAGCCAACAAAGGCCAATTGCCATGGCCAACAGAAAAAGGATATATTTCCACTGGATACGGAGATCAGCCACATCCAGATTATAGTAATATTGTGATTCATAATAGTGGAATCGACATCACTACCGATTCTGGTTCTTCGGCGCGTGCTGTTTTTGCTGGCGAAGTTTCTGGCGTGCAAGTGTCTCAAACTACAAATACTTATACGGTGCTGGTGCGTCACGGAGATTTCTTCACTGCGTACAGTAATTTAAGTAGCGTTTCGGTTTCTGTAGGGAACAAAGTTTCGGCAAAACAAACGCTGGGTAAAATTAAAACCAACGCCAAAGGAAATTCGGTATTAAAATTTGTAATCAATCAAAACACAACGGTGCTAAATCCAAAAAGTTGGTTAAAGCCTAAATAATTTTTAGGAGCAAAACCCCAATTTCCAAAAGACGTTCGGTCCCGCTATCCGCTATATTTTTTCTTTTGTTGCCTGACCCACTCAAAGGCAACAAAAGAAAAAGATGCCGCTCCTATCGGGGCTATAACACAACTACTTTGTTCAAAAAACTATCAGCAAAAATCCGTTTAATCTATGTATTCATTAAAATGGCTATGTGTTTTTTTTACCACGGATTACACGGATTACACAGATTTTTATTAAAATTTGCGCAAACCCAATCAATCCGTAAAATCTGTGTACCCATCAAATTCATAAACTTTACTTATCTTTGCACAAATTTGGACTATGCCAACAATTGGAAACATAATTTTGCCCGATTATCCCTTACTTCTTGCACCTATGGAAGACGTAAGCGATCCGCCATTTCGTCGTTTGTGCAAAATGCACGGTGCAGATTTAATGTATTCTGAATTTATTTCTTCAGAAGGTTTAATTCGTGATGCAATGAAAAGCAGAATGAAATTAGATATTTTCGACTACGAACGTCCCGTTGGAATTCAAATATTTGGTGGCGATGAAGAAGCAATGGCGCTTTCTGCAAAAATTGTAGAAACCGTTCAACCGGATTTGGTAGATATTAATTTTGGTTGCCCCGTAAAAAAAGTAGTCTGTAAAGGCGCTGGAGCCGGAGTATTAAAAGATATCGACTTAATGGTCCGATTAACCAAAGCGGTAATCAAATCCACACATTTACCGGTTACAGTAAAAACCCGTTTGGGTTGGGACGAAAGTTCTATTAATATTGACGAAGTAGCCGAACGTTTGCAAGATATTGGTGTACAAGCCTTAACCGTTCATGCCAGAACCCGAGCGCAAATGTATAAAGGGCATTCCGATTGGACACATATTGAGCGCATTAAAAACAATCCACGAATTTCTATGCCTATCTTCGGAAATGGCGATATCGATTCTCCAGAAAAAGCCCTAGAATATAAAAATAAATTTGGGTTAGATGGCATGATGATTGGTCGAGCAGCTATTGGTTACCCTTGGATTTTTAACGAAATCAAACACTTTTTCAAAACGGGCGAAAAATTAGCTCCACCAACTGTTGCAGACAGAGTAGAAGCGGCTCAAAATCACTTAATCTGGTCCATGGAATGGAAAGGCGAACGGGTGGGAATCGTAGAAATGCGTCGTCATTATACCAATTACTTCAAAGGGATTCAAGATTTTAAACCATACAAACAACGTTTAGTTACTACAGACGGGCACAACGAATTATTTGATATTTTCAGTCAAATAAAAGAAGTGTATGCGAATTACCACCAACTGGTTTAATTTAAAGTTTCGCAGCATCACACAAAACTATTTTGCGAATCTCTGCATAAATCCTTAACTTTCCATTTTCAAAATTGATGCTATGCTAACTATTTCTACTATAAAAATTCTTCATCTTGACACCAATCATCCGTTGCTTTGGGAGCAATTAGAAACGGCAGGTTTTCAGAATGAAGCAGATTATATTTCCACCAAAGAAGCAGTAGAAAGTAAAATAGAGGACTATCACGGCATTGTAATCAGAAGCCGATTTAAAATTGATAAAACCTTTATTGATAAAGCTAAAAACTTACAATTTATTGCAAGAGTGGGCGCGGGTTTAGAAAGTATCGATTGTGAATATGCCGAAAGTAAAAACATAAAACTAATTGCCGCTCCGGAAGGAAACGCTTCAGCTGTTGGCGAACATGCTTTAGGAATGCTTTTGTCGCTATTTAATAAATTAAATACTGCCGATAAAGAAGTGAAATCCGGACAATGGAATCGTGAAAGTAATCGCGGAACAGAATTGGACGGAAAAACAGTTGGGATTATTGGTTATGGAAATATGGGAAAATCATTCGCAAAAAAATTGAGAGGTTTTGATGTAGAAGTTTTGTGCTATGATATTTTACCAAATGTTAGTGATTCAAATGCAAAACAAGTTTCCTTACAAGAAATACAACAAAAAGCAGATGTGTTAAGTATACACATTCCGTGGACACCTGAAACGGATAAAATGGTAAATACTACGTTTATCAATCAATTCTCAAAGCCATTTTGGTTTATCAATACCGCAAGAGGGAAAAGTGTAGTCACTACCGATTTAGTTTCTGCTTTACAATCCGGTAAAATTTTAGGAGCAGGTTTAGATGTTTTAGAATACGAAAAACTATCATTTGAAACCTTATTTGAAGGTAAAAAACCAGAAGCGTTTGAATATTTATTACAAGCCCAAAACGTTATTTTAACACCACATATTGCGGGTTGGACAATTGAAAGTAAAGAAAAACTTGCCCAAGTTATTGTTGTTAAAATTTTGAATTTGTATAAAGATTAATACAACTTGTCATAAAAAGTATAGAAATTTAAATATTTTATATATATTCGTAATTCAAACAAAAACTAAACTATTATGGAAGCAAACAAAGTGGACATGTTTATGATGTCAAACACAAAATTTTTTGAAGGACACAATTTACATGCAATTAGAGAACGATTATTAGCATTAGATGATGAGAAATGGCCTATGATTCAAATGGTGCAATTTAAAGACCCTACTACCGCTTTATTGATTTCAATTTTTGCAGGAGCATACGGAATTGATAGATTTTACATTGGAGATACAGGAATGGGAGTGGGTAAGCTACTTACTTGTGGTGGTGTCGGAATATGGGCAATTGTAGATTGGTTCTTGATTCAAGGTGCTACTAAACAAAAGAATCTAGAAAAATTTAATCAAGCGATGATGTATTAAATAAAATTGTCTAAAATCTTTCATGTTTTTAGACATTTTTTTTAAATGATTAATGGAAATGAATAGAAACAAGTTATATATTTTTCTATTAATTGTAATAGCTTTAGGGTATTTATGGTTGTTTTTTTCAAATGTAACTGTTTTTCATGAAAAGCAGCTTGGTTGTTTATTTAAAAAAATTACTACTTATCCCTGTCCATCTTGTGGCACAACTAGATCGGTACAATTGGTTTTTGAGGGTGAATTTTTTTCTTCACTTTTTTTAAATCCATTTGGTATTCTTGTAGCAATAATTATGTTGGTTGTTCCAATTTGGATTGGTGTAGATTATGTAAAAAAATCGAGCAGTTTTTTTAAATTTTATAAAGCGTCAGAACAATTTATTTCAAAAAAACCAATAGCTATTCTTTTATTCTTATTGGTTATATTAAATTGGTATTGGAATATTAAAAAAAATATTTAATTATGATTTCAAACACAAACTTTTATTATAAGCCTAATGATTCAGAGTTAGAGCGTGCTTCAAATAGTTACTTAATGTCTTTAGTAGCTGTTATTGGAGGATTGCCTTTACCCATTTTGAATTTATTAGCTTCCATATTTTTCTATTTAGGAAATAGGAAAAGTACGCCATTTGTAAAATGGCATTGTACTCAAAATTTATTGTCGCAATTTGGTTTATTTTTTCTTAATAGCACAGGTTTTTGGTGGACAGTTTCAATTATTTTTGACGATGAAAAAGCCACAAATGTGTATTTTGGATACATGATAACTTTAATTATTTTTAATTTAGTTGAATTTATTTCAACCATCATTTTAGCATCAAGAACAAGAAAAGGAATACATGCTCAGTTGTTTTTCTTTAGTGATTTAACAAATATTTTAGTAAAAAAAGATGAAAATTATAAGTAAAGCATTACTCGTTTATGGTGGGTTCTTTTTGTGTTGGTTTTTATTTACACAAGTGGATTTTGTTTCTTTTTTTGAAATAGAACAAAATAAAGTATTTGCAGAAGATAAAATCGGAGATATTATTTGGGATGAGATTGAACAAAATGAAGATGTAATTTATGACGACTCAATTGTGTCAACTTTAGATTCTTTATTACTGCCATTATGTAAAGCAAATGATATAGAAAGAGATAGTTTAAAAGTGCATATAGTGAAAAACAGTCAAGTGAATGCTTTTGCTATGCCAGATAATCATTTGGTAGTATATTCTGGACTTATTGAAGCTAGTAAAAGCGAACAAGCTTTACTGGGGGTATTAGGACATGAAATGGCTCACATTGAAAAAAACCATGTCATGAAAAAATTATCTAAGGAGATAGGTTTTTCAGTATTGGTTTCAATGGCAACAGGAGCTAATGGAAGTCAAATTGCTGAGGTCTTAAACACATTAACGTCGTCTGCTTATGATAGAAGTTTGGAAAGAGAAGCCGATATGGAAAGTGTTCGATACATGCTAAAAGCAAAAATAGATCCAAGACCTTTCGCAGATTTTATGTATGATTTATCTTTAGATAACGAAATGCATAAATATACTTATTTGATTACCACACACCCAGAAGCAGAAGATCGCGCGAAATATATTCTTAATTATTTAAAAGGGAAAAAAATTAAATCTAAAGCAATTCTTTCTAAAGAGGCATTTAATGATTTTAAAGAAAATGTTTCTAAAAATAGAGAATAATATTCAAATCAAACTAAAGGCTAATTATTCATAATTAGCCTTTATGTTTTCTTTCTAATTCGGCTTGAAATTCTTCCATAACCGGTTTTACCGTGCTTTCTGGAATATCTGAAATTTTAATATACATCAACCCATCAATCGCGTTGTTAAACATTGGATCAACATTAAAGGCTACAACTTTAGCGTTTTGTTTGATGTATTTTTTAATTAAAACAGGCAATCGTAACGATCCGGGTTCAATTTCGTCGATAATTTTATCAAATTTATTTAAGTCGGCTTCAGTTTCATTAAATACGAAATCTTTATCCGCGTCTTTTAATTTTACTTTAAACTCTTTTTTTGGTTTGATATATTGTGCTACGTAGGGATCGTAATAATTGGATTTCATAAATTCAATCATCAACGATTTTGAAAATTCAGAAAACTGATTACTAATACTCACACCCCCAATTAAAAATTTATGTTCAGGATAATGTAAAGTCGTATGCACAATTCCTTTCCAAAGCAAAAACAAGGGCATCGGTTTTTGTTGGTATTGCGAAATAATAAAAGCTCTTCCCATTTCAATAGAATGGCTCATCATATCATTTAATTCGGGTTCAAATTTAAATAGTTCATTTAAATAGAAACCTTCTAAACCATATTTTGGAAATATTTTCGAACCAAATCCCATTCGGTACGCTCCGGCTATCATTTGAGCATCATCATCCCATAAAAACATATGGTGATAATACTGGTCGTATTTGTCTAAATCAATCGCTTCGTTTGTGCCTTCACCTACTTCTCTAAAAGTAATTTCTCGTAAACGACCAATTTCGTGTAAAATATTTGGAATTTTTTCGGCAGTTACTAAAAATACTTTATAGTTTTTACTTTGCAATAATTGATAATCACCCTCTTTTAAGAAATTAATTTCTTCAATAATTTGTTCGTGATTGGCAGGTTTTACAATTTGTTTTGCAGCTTTTGGACTTGTAAATTTAGGAAATGTCAACTTAAAGTTTTCTTCCTCAAAAGAATTAGAAAGCATGTAGGTTTTCTTTCTTAAAAACTCGCCAAATTCTGGGATATTTGTATGCTCGTTTAATTCATTAACCGAAATAGGTTTTCCTATTCGAACTTTTATTATTCGATGTTTTTGGGTTAGTAATTCGCTAGGTAATTTTGCTGTCCGTAACGTATCGTTTAATTTAGATAAACTATAAAACAACTTGCTGTTTTGTGCATGAAAATAAATAGGAACAACAGGAACTTTCGCTTTTTTAATAATTTTTAAGGCGCCTTCTTCCCAGGGTTTGTCTACAATTAGTTTGCCATCTTTATAGGTAGAAACTTCTCCTGCAGGAAAAATCCCAAGAGGTTTTCCATCGCTTAAATGTCGTAAGGTTTCTTTTATTCCAATTACACTAGATTTTGCGTCTTTATGATTTTCAAACGGATTAACCGGCATAATATACGGTTTCATGGGTTCTATTCTGTGCAATAAAAAATTAGCTATTATTTTGAAATTGGGTTCGCGTTCCAGCATTAATTTTAATAATAATATCCCATCAATTCCACCTAAGGGATGGTTAGAAATGGTAATATAGGCACCTTCTTTTGGCAAACGTTTTAAATCTTCTTCAGGGATTTCAAATTTAATCTGAAACGCATCTAAAATAGCATTCAAAAACTCTAAATCACTTAAATGTTTATTCCGATTGTATATTTTATTGAGTGTAGAAATTTTAAGAACTTTCATGAGTAACCACCCTGAAAAAGTTCCTAAAAAACCATACTTATCCGTTTTTATCGCTTTCGCTACTTCTTTTGCAGTAACTAATCCCATTTATTTGTGTTTTGACAGAGAAACAAAGATAACAATTCTATTCAATTTCCGTATAACTTGCTATAACAATTGCCAACAATTTAATAATTGGCTTTTTTTGCTAAAATTTTTATAAATTACTCATTTAAAGATACATTTTATTGAAAACTTTTTCTATTTTTGAGAATTAGATTTTTTAACACAACATCCACCACGAAAAGGTTTAGAAGTAGGTTAAAAATAAAAATTTCTTGCAGTATTAATACTAATATAGTTAATGAAGATTATCTCTTATAATGTCAACGGAATTAGAGCAGCCATAACCAAAGGGTTTATTGACTGGCTTCAAAGTGCTAACCCAGATGTAATTTGTTTACAAGAAATAAAAGCTACTGAAGATCAAATCCCTACAGATGAAATAACGACTGCAGGTTATCCGTATCAATATTATTTTTCAGCACAAAAAAAAGGATATAGTGGTGTGGCAATTTTATGTAAAACCAAACCTAACAATATTGTTTTTGGAACCGGCATAGAAAGTATGGATATTGAAGGAAGAAATGTCCGTGTAGATTTTGAAAACCTTTCCGTAATGAGCATGTATTTGCCTTCTGGAACCAATTCGGACCGATTGGGATATAAGTTTCAATATATGGACGACATTCAAGACTATATTATAAACTTGAGTAAAGAAATTCCGCATTTAGTTGTTTGTGGCGACTATAATATTTGTCATGAAGCTATTGATATTCATAATCCGAAAGGGAACGAAAAAACATCCGGTTTTTTGCCCGAAGAACGGGCTTGGTTAGATGGCTTTATGAAGACAGGAATGATTGATACATTTCGCCATTTAAACAAAGAACCGCATAATTATAGTTGGTGGAGTTATAGAGCAAACGCAAGAAATAATAACAAAGGATGGCGAATAGACTATTGTTTAGCTGCCGAACCTTTAAAAGATAAAATAAAAAGAGCCCTAATTTTACCAGAAGCCAAACATTCCGATCATTGTCCGGTTTTGGTGGAAATAGGGTAATCGAAATACCATACCAAAAAGTATAACCAAATTAGAAAATAATACGTCTTAAATCAATAATAATAACCGATTCGAAAAGAATCAAATATATAATAAAATGATAAGAAAAATCGCATTAGGCCTAGTGATAGTTAGCATGAGTACATCATGTGTTTCCAAAAAAATATACCAAGATTTAGAAAACAAGTTTGCCGATTTAAAGAAAGAACGCAATGCGTTAGCAGATGAAAATGAAGGGTTAAAAACCAATAATTCTACCTTGCAAACCGATTTAAACAAATATAAATCGGAAGCAGAAAAATTAAAGGCAGAACGCGATAAATTAGCGGCTGATTATGCGGCAACCAAGAAAAGTTTGGACAATTTAAAGTCGTCTTACGCCGCCTTAGAGAAAGATAGTAATGAAGCTTTAGATGCGAATATCAAAAAAAATCGTGAATTATTGGCAGAATTAGAAGCCAAACAAAAAGCAATGGCTGCTGAACAAGATAAATTAAACAAGTTAAAAGCCGATTTATTAAAATCATCAACTCGTTTAGCAGAATTAGAAAAAATTATGGCTGACAAAGAAGCAGCTATGAAAAAATTAAAAGAGACTTTGTCTAAGTCACTTAAAGCGTTTGAAGGAAAAGGCTTAACGGTAACTGAAAGAGATGGAAAAGTGTATGTTTCTATGGAAAATAAATTACTTTTTGAATCAGGAAGTTACACCGTTGGAAGTGAAGGAAAAAAAGCGGTTGATTTAGTAGGAAAAGTTTTAGGTGACAATCCAGATTTATCTGTGCTAATTGAAGGGCATACTGATAACGATAAAATTACGGGAACTTTAGCCGGCGGAATTGAAAGCAATTGGGATTTATCTACGAAACGTGCGACTTCAATTGTAACTATCTTAACGGCTAATTCTAAAGTTAATAAGGCGAATTTAACGGCTGCTGGAAGAAGTGAATTTGCACCATTATTAAGCAATGACTCAGCAGAAGGAAAAGCTAAAAATCGTAGAATTGAAATTATTTTAACACCAAAATTAGACGAATTGTCTAAGTTGTTAAATGAAATGTAAGACGAATTTATTATATCCTTAAATTGCCTAAAAAATCTTTTTAGGCAATTTTTTTAAAGCATAAAGTATGAAATCCATTCATCACTTACTTCAACAATTAGAAAATCATATCCCTAATTTAGAAAAAACGAATCCGAAGGTTTCAACCAGTACTGTTGGCTGGCAAATAGATCATTGTTTGTTAGTAATAAATGGCATAATAGGTCAGTTAGAAATTTCAAATCCATCTAAATTCCAGCCCAAATGGACCTTTTCTAAATTTATTATTTTTACAACGAGTAAAATTCTTAGAGGAAAAGCTAAAGCACCAAAAGTGGTCATTCCAATTCAGGTTGCAACTCAAAACGAATTAAATGCCAAACTAGAAGCCGCTAAAAATAATGTTTTAAAGCTGGATTCTTTTTCTGAAAATCAGTTTTTTAACCATCCTTATTTTAACGATTTAAATGTAAAACAAACCAAAAGATTCTTAATGATTCATACCAAGCATCATTTAAAAATAATAGAAGATATCTTGAAATAAATAAAATCTATATTACTTTAACGTTTCACTATATTAAACTTCGTAACTTCGTCATGAAATAAAAAGTATGTTTTAATGAAATTCACAACCCTTCCAAATACCAATTTAAAAGTCAGCAAAGCTTGTTTGGGCACCATGACATTCGGAAATCAAAACTCCGAATCGGAAGCCCATTTTCAATTAGATTATGCTGTAGAACGAGGCATTAATTTTATTGATACAGCCGAAATGTATCCTATTGGTGGGAACGAACATATTTTTGGAAGTACAGAACGTTTTATTGGAACTTGGTTAGCCAAAAACAAACACAAAAGAGACGATTTAGTGCTAGCCACTAAAATTGCAGGACCCAATAGAGGTATGGATTATATCCGTAAGCCACTGGACTTTTCTAAGAAAAGTCTTACAGAAGCGGTGGAATTAAGTTTAAAAAATTTACAGACCGACTATATTGATTTGTATCAAACGCATTGGCCGGAACGTATTATGAATATGTTTCAAAAAAGAGGTGTGGAGAAATTAGATGCGCATTGGCAAGAAAATATTTTTGAGGTTTTAACCGTTTTTGATGGTTTAATTAAAGAGGGAAAAATAAAACATATTGGTATTTCTAATGAAAATCCGTGGGGTGTGATGAAGTTTTTAATGGAAAGTGAAAAGCATAATTTACCTCGAATTGCCACCATTCAAAATCCATTTTCTTTATTAAATAGATTGTATGAAGTAGGTTTGTCGGAAATTGGAATGCGAGAAAACGTTGGTTTATTGGCGTATTCACCATTAGGTTTTGGCTTTTTATCCGGAAAATATTTAAACGGAACTCCAGAAAATTCGCGAATGAAATTATTTCCAAATTTTGTACGTTATACAAACGAAAATTGTTTTAAAGCCACAAAATTATACCAAGATGTAGCAAATAGTTTGGGCTTGACGATAACCGAAATGGCGATTGCGTTTGTAAACCATCAAGAATTTGTATCTTCTACAATAATTGGTGCTACCACAATTGAGCAACTTGAAGAAAATATTAATGCCTTTGATGTCATGTTAACGGATGCCGTTTTTGAAGAAATCAATAAAATACAGGAATTAATTCCAAACCCAGCGCCCTAAAATTAAAAACCCCTCGATAGTTTTACACTTCCAAAGGGTTTTTTACTTATTTGTTAAGATAAGACTTAAAATTACAAATTTTCAATTAGTTTATCTTTTGGATATTTTACTTTGTAACTGATTCTATATTTTTTTGTTTCGTTAGGTTTTAGCTTAATTTCCCATGTCAATACTCCAGTTTCTTCATTTGCTTTTGCGCCATCTTTATCCAAAAGTTCTACGGTTATTTCTTTATCTGTACTTAATGGATATTGGTCTTTTAACAGCATATTTATGTCTTCTTTTTTGTTGTTTCTAACCGTAATATCATACGTAAAGGTTTGTTCTTTATATGATGATAAAAATTTAGTCCCTGATTTATCTGTTATTCTTTCACGTTTTATAGAGATTTTTTTATCTCTACCCATACTTAAATTTAAAGTGTCTTGCGTTTGGTTCGGATTGATCATCGTTTTTCCTACATACATGCCTTCGAAAACAATATTTGCCTCACCAGGTAATAAATTATATTTTGCATAATCGTTTAATTCAGCCAATAAAAAGGCTTCTTTTTCCACTTTCGGTACCGCATAATACTTATAAGTGGCTGGAATTTTAATATCTTTTAAAGATACACTATGTGCTTTTCCATTAGATAAAATATCATACGGAATATCAATATCGAAAGACACATTTAACTCTTGTTCTTCAATTGTGGTATAATCATTCATATTTTTTGTTGTAATAACAATAACCCCGTTGCTACCCCGATTACCAAACTCTGATAATGCTTCTTCATCTTTAATTACTCTAACATCTTTTATGCTTGTTGGTGAAATTTTTCTGAATTCTTCAGCACTTGAAGGAAAACCATTAATTACATAAAGGGGATCAGTGTTTTCATTAATTGAGCCATAACCTCTTATAATAACCTTATCTTTTGCACCTGGTTGCCCATTTGCAGTAGTAACATTTACCCCGGCTAGTTGTCCTTGCAATGTATTTGAAACATTTGCATTGAGTTTGTTTTCAAATTCTTTATATTTTCCATATCTCAAAAACCAAGCTTGTAATAATGGTGCAAGGTTATTTTGATTTGGATTGCCACTTGAAAGGGTAAGTTTTACTTTTTTCCAGTCGATTCCTGTATTTTGCGTTACTTTTGCTTTGTATGCAAGATCAATTGAGGTATTGATATTTTCTGCTCGTAAATCGTAAAATGGTTGCCAAGAAGCCGAATTGGTAATATAAGAAATATCTAAATTTACATTTCCTGCAACTTCATTCATTACTTGTAAAATCAGTTTTCCTTCTGATGTTTTTTCCTCTTTTTGGGTGTTAATTTCCAATTTATTGTTTAATTCGCTAAGTGTTTTGTTCCATTTTGTTTCTTTTTCTGTAAGCAACACAACTGCATTATCAAGTTCCGTTCTTTTAGATTTGTAATATTCAACAAGCTTCATTAGTTCTGCTACATTTAAACCAGAATTTGCACCTCGAATTTCTTTGTTTTTATCTAATATTTCGATGGTTTGTTGGTGCGAATATTTATCAATTTGTATTTTTTTAAGTTCCTTTTGAACATATAAAATGCTGTCTTGAACTCTTTTAATAGCCGGATTACTTTCGTCAAGTTCGTATTCAGAAATATAATTATCTGAAAATTGTACAGACAAAACAGTTACACTTTTCGGCGCACCAATTTGTACGGTGTTTTCATTTAAGTAATCCGCTACATTTTTTATAACGATTTCACTTGTTCCAATTGGTAAATTTACCGATGTACTCTGTGTTATTTCAGCACCAGAAAAATAAACGGTTGCCGCTTTTGTTTTGGCTGAAGTAAAAATTGGTTTTTGTGCAAAAGCAATTGCAGAGACCAGTAAGCAAATAGTTAAGATACGGTTTTTCATATATTTTATGTTTAAGAATGAGGTTTTATTTTATTATTTTAACCAAACAATTGTTCCACTAAATCTTCAATTTTACTAACCAATCGCACATCAATTTTAAAATCTTTTGGATTTATTTTATTGTGTTTGGATACGAAAATGGTAGAAAAACCTAATTTTTCAGCTTCATGAATGCGCTGTTCTACTTTATTTATGGGACGAATTTCGCCTGTTAAACCTACTTCGCCAGCAAAACAAAAATCTTTATCAATCGTAATGTCTTCATTGGAAGATAATATAGCCGCCACTACAGCCAAATCAATTGCGGGATCGTCCACATTTATTCCACCTGTAATATTTAAAAATACGTCTTTAGCTCCCAGACGAAATCCTGCACGCTTTTCTAAAACGGCTAAAATCATGTTTAATCGTTTCAGATTATAGCCTGTTGTGCTACGTTGAGGTGTGCCATAAACAGCAGTGGAAACTAATGCCTGAATTTCTATCATTAACGGACGCATACCTTCTATTGTAGTTGCAATTGCTGTACCAGATAGATAATTATCTTTATTAGAAATTAATATTTCCGATGGATTACTAACTTCGCGTAAGCCGTTTCCTAACATTTCGTAAATGCCCAATTCGGCAGTAGAACCAAAACGGTTTTTTAATGCTCTTAAAATTCGATATACGTGATTTCGATCGCCTTCAAATTGCAATACGGTATCTACCATGTGTTCCAAAATTTTCGGCCCAGCAATTGTGCCATCTTTTGTGATGTGTCCAATTAAGATTACTGGAACGTTGGTTTCTTTTGCAAATTTTATCAATTCGGCGGTACATTCTCTAATTTGAGAAATACTACCTGCAGAAGATTCAATATATTCGGTATGTAAGGTTTGAATTGAATCGATAATTACAACTTGCGGTTCAATTTCTTCTATTTGACGAAAGATATTTTGTGTTTTGGTTTCGGTTAAAATAAAACAATTATCCGTTTGACCCGTAATTCTTTCGGCACGCATTTTTATTTGTTTCTGACTTTCTTCTCCTGAAACATATAAGGTTTTATAGGGTAATTTTAACGAAATTTGAAGCAAAAGGGTGCTTTTTCCAATTCCGGGTTCGCCACCCAAAAGTGTTAAGGAACCAGGGACTAATCCGCCACCCAATACGCGGTTTAATTCGCCATCAGTGGTATTCATCCGCACTTCTTCCGAAGTCGAAATTTCGTTAATTTTTAAAGGCTTCGCTACTTTTTTTGATTCAGAAGTAGTACTTCGCCAGGCTTGTTTTTCTTCTTTCTGAATAATTTCTTCTACAATCGTATTCCACTGCTTGCAAGACGTACATTGTCCAAGCCATTTAGAATAGTTGGTGCCACAACTTTGGCAAAAGAAGGACGTTTTTAATTTAGCCATTTGTATTTTTTTTCGAAATTATTCGTCTTTTTTTGGAGCTTCTGTAGGTGTTTCAGTTGGAGTTTCCACTGGCGCAGATTCTTCAATTTCTTGTTTTGGTTCTTCTTTTCTTGATTTTAAAGCTTCTGCTCGATCTAAGATATAATTTTTGGTTAAATCCCCAATTTCTGATTTGGTATAAGCGCTTTGATATTCTTTAGCGGCTCTTTTGTAATCCCCAATTTTCTCAAAATATAATCCTCTATGATAGGTTCCTAACATGGTTTTTGGATATTGTTTGTCGGCATACGCGCCTAATATTTCAAAATCTGAATACGCTTTATTTTTAATTATTGCTGCTTCAATGGCTTTAAAATCGGAATATCTTGGTTGTACTTTTAGCCCTATTTTTTTCTCAAGATTATCGTATTTATCAATTAAATATTGGGCATATCCACTATCTAATTTTAATATTTTTTCGTTAAATTCTAATTTCGAAATGGGTTGATAGCCATTGAAAATAAAGTAAAAAGCACTTGGAATAGCTTCTGCTACTAATGAATAATGCGAGGTGTTTTGAAACACATCATATCGATAGTTCAGATTCGTATTTTTAATTTCTTTTGCTACATCATCAAGTTTTTTTGTGTTTTCTTGAATTTCCTCTAAATCGGCTTTTGATGTAGCTTGATAATAAAACACTGGTTTTTGTATTTTAGCTAGTCTTTCTGCGATACGAACTTCCATTTCTGGAGCCATTTCTGGGGAAATGGATAGGTAAGCATTAAAAATGGGGTCGTCTTTATATAAATAAAAATTTAGAAATCCTGCGGTGGTATCGTGCCCAGCAATCATTCTAAAAGGAAGTGTTCGGTATTTTTGTTGAATGTATGGCAATAATTCAAATCCTATAAATTCAAAAAATTTAGCACCTGAATCTGCGGGTAAGCCATCTTCTCCATAATTGCTATCGTTAAAACGAGTTTCTCCATAATTTTGATTCACTGCAATAATAATTATTTCAGGTAAATCGTCCCAATAGTTTCCGTATTTTAATACTCCTGAAAAAGGATCGGCTAAATATTCGCCATCTAATAAAACTAAAATAGGATATTTTTTGTAGGGACTTTTTTCGTATGAAGCCGGCAAAATAACGTAAAAATTTCGTTCTTCGTTTAGTTTTTTAGATTGAATTTTGTCTTCCACTTTTTGTGAAAATAAGGCAACAGAAACCATTAAAAATAGTAGGGTAAATTTAATTTTCATAAGTAATTGGTTTAATAATGTAGCAATATACTACTTATTTTTTATTATAAAGTGGTAAAAATGCGTAAGATAGCAAACCAAGAATAATGGTTAGTATCGTTTGTGAAGTCCATGCCAACCAGCCAAAAGCCGTTCCAATCTCATTTGATATATCGTATAACGAAAAAATCATGGCAATAGCTAACGGATAAGCACCCAAACCACCATTTGTAAATCCAACGGCAAGACTACCAAAAATGAATCCCATTATTACGATGTCAAAACCAATATTTTCGGTTTCAGGTAAGGCGTAAATAGGAATATAAAACATAAGTAAATAGGAAAACCAAATTAAAAAAGACAAGAAAATATATTTCCATTTGTCTTTCATCATTACAATGCTCAACATGCCTTCAATTAATCCTGAAAATTTACTTTTTAATTTTTTTATGATTTTCCATTCGGCATATATCCAAATTAAAAGAAATACGATTCCTAGGAATAGACCAATAATTCCGAAGGAAATTATTTTTTCAAGCGCAATTTTTTCTTTGATGAAATTGTATAGTTTTTCAAATTGAAGTACAAATGCCAAACCTACAAACAAAAAAAACAGTATTAAATCTACAATTCTTTCTGCAACAATGGTTCCAAAGCCTTTATCGAAAGGTACGTTTTCATATTTTTTTAATAAGGCAGCTCTAGTAATTTCACCCGATCTTGGAATGGTTAAATTCATAAAATAAGAAACACAAACCGACATAAAGTCGTTTTTGAAATTTGTTTGGTATCCTAAATGTTGTAAGGAATATTTCCAACGATATGCTCTTGCCCAATAACCAAAAAGTGAGATTATTAATGAAAGGAAAATATAAAAATAATTGGCTTTTTGAAAGCAAAATTTTATTTTATTTAATTCTTCAACGGATAGTGTGGTATATTGATAATATATAAGTCCGAAACCCAATAACAAGGGAATAAAAACAGAGGCAATTTTGCTAATTTTTGCTTTCAAAACTAGGTTAAAGAATTATCTTTTTCATTAGGAAACACCAAACAAGGTTTAAATGTTTTTGCTTCTTCAAAGTCAATAATTCCGTACGCAATAATGATAATTATATCACCACGATGTACTTTTCGTGCAGCAGGTCCGTTTAAAGTAATTTCGCCAGTGTTTCTTGGTCCTTTAATGGCATAAGTTTCTAAACGTTCCCCATTATTTACATTCACAATGGCCACTTTTTCACCTTCTACAATATTTGCTGCTTCAAGTAAAGCTTCGTCAATTGTAATACTTCCAATATAATTTAAATCGGCTCCAGTAACAGAAACTCTGTGTATCTTAGATTTTACTACTTGTATTTGCATGGGGCAAAGTTAATTAATTCAAGTAAATTTTATAATTTATTTTAACGAAATATTATCAATTAATCGAATATTTTCAATAAAAACAGCAACAAACGCTCTGTAATTTTTATTTTTTATTTTTCTTTTACAAGTTAAAAGCGTCTCTTCTTCGGCAATTTCAAAATATTCTAAAGTAAAATTTTTGTGTTTTTTAAAATCGCGTACTACAAGTTTTGTGACTTCTTGAGCTGATTTTAACATAAATTTTTCTTTGGCTTCTAATAGAATTTTGTAAATTATACTCGATTCATTTCGCGCCTTTTCAGAAAGGCGTTCATTACGGCTGCTCATGGCTAAACCACTGGGTTCTCTATAAATTTCACAAGGAATTACGTTTACTGGAATTTTATGTTTGGCAACCAATTTTCTTACAATTTGTAATTGCTGAAAATCTTTTTCGCCAAAATAAGCATTTGTGGGTTTTACAATTTCAAATAATTTTTTAACAATAGTTCCCACGCCATCAAAATGTCCTGGTCGATGTTTTCCTTCCATTTGATGTTCTAATCCATCATAATCAAAAGAAGCGGAAAGGGTATTGCCTTCATAAATATCAGTTACACTTGGCGCGTAAATGAGTATGTTTTCGTTTAATTTTCTAACAAGAGCTACATCTTTTTCTAAAGTTCTTGGATATTTTTTTAAATCATCCGCATTATTAAACTGTGTTGGATTTACAAAAATACTTAAAACGGTAATTTCATTTTCGGATAAAGCTTGTTCCAATAATGAAAGATGGCCTTGATGTAAAGCACCCATTGTAGGCACAAAGCCAATTTTTTTTGATTGATTTAGAGCTTGGCTTAGTTCAATTTGAAGCGTTTTTTGGGTTTGAAAAACAGGCATAATTAAATATAATAAAGTGCAAACTTACTATTTTAGTAGATAAGTCCATAAATTTTTATAATTTTGCATATTAAACAAAATATAACATTTATTATATGAATGACAAGAGGATATTATATGTATCATCTGAAGTAGTGCCATATTTAGCCGAAAACGAAGTATCACTACATTCTTATGAGTTGCCGAAAATGATAAATGAAGTAGGAGGGCAGATAAGAATTTTTATGCCAAGATACGGAAATATCAACGAACGCCGACATCAATTACATGAGGTAATTCGACTTTCTGGTATGAATTTGGTAGTGAATGATATGGATATGCCTTTAATTATTAAAGTTGCTTCAATACCAAAAGAAAGAATTCAGGTTTATTTTATTGATAATGATGAATATTTTAAAAGAAAAGCTACTTTTTCAGATGAAGAAGGCGTGTTGTATTCCGATAATGATGAAAGAGCTATTTTCTTTGCAAAAGGAGTAGTGGAAACCGTAAAAAAATTAAATTGGGTACCCGATATTATTCATGTTCATGGTTGGATGGCTTCTTTGTTGCCAGTATATTTAAAACATTATTATAAAAACGAAGGTATTTTTGAAGACACAAAAATTATTACTTCTATTTATGCGACTGATTTTGAAGGAACGCTTGATGCAGAATTGATTACTAAATTAGCATTCGACAATTTACCACAAGAGGCTATTTCTAAATACAAAGAGCCCGTTTTTACTAATTTAATGAAAGCTACAATTGATCATTCCGATGCCATAATTATAGCCTCAGAAAATGTGTCTGCAGATTTAACAAAATATATAGAAACTTCAAAAAAACCTTTTTTACCTTTCACCCCGAAAGAATCGTTAAAAGAAGCATATTTAGAGTTTTTAAAAAATAAAGTACACTAATAAAAATGAAAAAACATATAACCGTTTTATTTTTATCTTTTGCATTGGTATTTATTTCTTGTGATCAAGATTTTAATACAATTGGATCAGATTTAGTAGGTGATGAACATTTTGACTTCAATACGCATGAAGCACAATTGAAAGCCTATTCTGTAAAAACAAATGAAGTGCAAACTAATAATTTGCCCATTAATCCATTAGGGATATACAATAACCCTTATTTTGGAGTAACCAAAGCAAATTTTGTGTCGCAACTTTCTTTAGCGACTGCCCAGCCTAAATTTGGCACCAACGTGCAAGTAGAAAATGTAATTTTGTATGTGCCTTATTTCAGTACGGTTGAAACTAATAATGCGGATGGTTCAAAAGTATATTCTTTACAGTCAATATACGGAGCAAATAAAGAAAGTAAAATGAAACTAAGTGTGTATGAAAACGGATATTATTTGAATTCATACAATCCAAACGATAATTTTCAAACACAACAACGCTTTTTTTCTGATGGATCTACAAACGGGAATTTAATTAATTTTGAGAATCTAAAAAGAGGACATGATGGTAATGGAAATTCTGTACAAAACGGAACACGCTTAAATGATAGTCCAAATGCAGCAGAAAACGATCAGTTCTTTTTTAATAAATCAGAAATTATTGTTTATAAAACAAAATTTAATACCGTAACCGGAATTTTGGAATATGTTGATGCAAATGATGTGGTATTAGCCAATCAAAATGATGTTTCTTTAAGAGTTGTTAAAGAACGTTTAGCGCCAGGAATTTACCTAACTTTAAATAAAACTTTCTTTAAGAAAAGAATTCTTGAAGCAGGAAGTGCAAATTTATTCAATAACAATGAATTTAAACAATATTTTAAAGGGTTGTATTTTAAAATAGAACAACTGTCAGGAGAAGAAGGTGCTATGGCCATGATTAATTTTTCCAATGCTAAGGTAAATTTAAATTATAGCTCTGTAGACGACGGAGCAACAGCAGGTACTGCCGCTACCTCTAAAACACTAGTGCTAAATTTAGGTACAAATTCAGGTGCAAATTCAGTTTCACTTCAAGATTATTCCTATTCAGGAGTCTATAATTCCGGATTAAACGCATCCGCTACCAATCCAGCTTTTGGTTCCGATTCTAAATTATATTTAAAAGGAGGAAAAGGTTCTGTGGTGTATCTGGATGTTTTTGGATCTGCAGATGTCTTAAAACCAGTTAATGGACAATTGGTCGCTGGTACGAATCAAATTCCAGATGAATTGGATCAATTACGTTTAAATGGGTGGTTAATTAATGAAGCCTATTTAGAGTTTTACATTGATAAAACTGCCATGGCAGGCGCCAATCAATTAGAAGCGGAAAGATTATATTTATTTGATGCTACGAATCAAAAACCATTGGTAGATTATACTTTTGATGCTACCACAAATTCAAATACAAAATATAATAAATTAATTTTTGGCGGAATTATTGAACGTGACGATACAACTGAAAAAAAAGGAATTAAATATAAAATTAGAATCACACAACATATTAATAATTTAATAAATAGTACAGATACTAATTTGAATAAAAACGTAAGATTAGGCCTAACAGTTACTGAAAATATTGCATACTCAAATAATTATTATTATAAATCGCCACTTAGTCTTACTAATGCAATAATGAGTACCAATGATGTTGTCGAATATTTCCCTGTAGCCTCAATTATGGAACAACAAGGCGTCGTGCTTCATGGTACTAATCCAAGTGCTGAAGACACGTCAAAAAAATTAAAGTTAGTAATACATTATACAAAACCAAATTAAACCCTTAAACATATGTGTGGAATCGTAGGTTATATTGGTCATAGAGAAGCATATCCAATAATTATTAAAGGATTAAAAAGATTAGAATATCGTGGTTACGATAGTGCTGGTTTAGTTTTATATGACGGAAAAAATTTAAAGATTTGTAAAACGAAAGGTAAAGTTTCCGATTTAGAAGAAAAAATTGAAAAAGAAATAACTACTGACGGACATATAGGTTTTGGTCACACGCGTTGGGCTACTCATGGGGTACCTAATGATGTAAATTCGCATCCTCATTTTTCAAATTCTGGGAAATTAGCCATCGTGCACAATGGAATTATTGAAAATTATGAACCGTTAAAAAAAGAACTAGTTAAAAGAGGCTATGTGTTTCATTCTGATACAGATACAGAAGTTTTAATTAATTTAATTGAAGACGTTCAGAAAACAGATAATTTAAAACTAGGAAAAGCAGTACAAGTTGCTTTAAATCAAGTAGTTGGCGCATATGCAATTGTTGTATTTGATGTAAACAAGCCAAACGAATTAGTTTGTGCTCGTTTAGGTTCTCCATTAGCAATTGGTATTGGTGAAGACGAATATTTTGTAGCCTCAGATGCTTCCCCGTTTATTGAGTTTACTTCAAATGCTATTTATTTAGAAGATGAGGAAATGGCTATTATTCGTTTGCATAAACCAATGAAAGTTCGAAAAATTAAAGATGACTCACTAGTAGATCCTTATGTTCAAGAATTGCAAATGAATTTAGAACAAATTGAAAAAGGGGGTTATGAACATTTCATGTTAAAAGAAATTTACGAGCAACCAAATGTAATAAAAGACACGTATAGAGGAAGATTGTTGGCAAACAAAGGGATCATTCAAATGTCTGGCGTAGAAGATAATTTAGAAAAATTTACCAATGCCAAACGTATTTTAATTATTGCATGCGGTACATCCTGGCATGCAGGTTTGGTGGCCGAATATATTATTGAAGAATTCGCAAGAATACCTGTTGAGGTAGAATATGCCTCAGAATTTAGATACAGAAACCCAATTATTAATAAAGACGATGTGGTAATAGCAATTTCTCAATCTGGAGAAACCGCTGATACCTTAGCAGCTATAAAATTAGCTAAAGAAAATGGTGCCTTTGTTTTTGGGGTATGTAACGTTGTAGGTTCTTCAATTTCTAGAGAAACCGACGCGGGTGCTTACACCCACGCAGGTCCAGAAATTGGTGTGGCTTCTACAAAAGCATTTACTACTCAAATTACCATTCTTACTCTTTTGGCATTGCGTTTAGCTAAAGCTAAGGGGACTATGAATCATTCTGATTACCAACGTTATTTGTTAGAATTAGAAATGATTCCAGAAAAGGTTCAAGAAGCGTTGCAAACAAATGATGTGGCTTTTGAAATTGCTAAAATTTACAAAGATGTACCCAATGCTTTATACTTGGGAAGAGGGTTTAACTTTCCTGTAGCCTTAGAAGGAGCATTGAAATTAAAAGAAATATCATACATTCACGCTGAAGGATATCCGGCTGCAGAAATGAAGCACGGACCAATCGCCTTAATTGACGAACAAATGCCGGTTATAGTAATTGCTCCAAATAAAGGACATTATGATAAAGTAGTAAGTAATATTCAAGAAATAAAATCAAGAAGTGGAAAAATTATTGCAGTTGTAACTAAAGGCGATACGCAAGTAAAAGCTCTAGCAGATCACGTAATAGAAATTCCAGAAACTTCAGAAGCATTAACGCCGTTACTAACTACCATACCTTTGCAATTGTTGTCCTATCACATTGCAGTATTAAGAGGTTGTAATGTGGATCAGCCAAGAAATTTAGCAAAATCAGTTACTGTAGAATAACATAAAAAGCGAAATAATTACTATTTCGCTTTTTTTTTGAAAATAATTTTAAAATAATGTATGATGACAATTGTTTAATTTATATTAGTAAGACA
>RDXY01000035.1 GCA_004293045.1 Flavobacteriia bacterium
GAAGTAAACCAGAAAAACAAGCCAATAGCCCTGAAAAGAACGGGAGCCCTTTTGTGGTTTTGAAGGGTAATAACAAATTTATCAAGCAGAATAGGAAATTGCTACTAATTAAAGTTTTGCCTTTTCTTTGTTTTTGGCTGACCAATTTGCTCTTAATTCGGATTCTGAAATTGGTTTTTTAGCTTCTTGTTTTACTAGTTTTCCTTCGTCGAAAGCACGTTGGAGATAGTCTTCTATATAAAAATCTTCTACAACCTCCATGGGATCATAACTTTTCTTTAAATCAATATTAAATAATTTAGCGGTATTGTTAGACCAAAATGCTTTCCAGCCGCTTTTATAATCTTTAATTAAATCAAAAGTAGTTTGACCAGTTTGACGATTGATTAGCTTTACTAAAATCTGACCTTGTTTTCGAGATAATTTTTTAAGTTTTGGTTCAAACTCTTCATTTAAATATTTTTCAACTAGTTTAAAATATTTTTTCTTTTCTTTTTGAGTTTTAAGCTTTGCCATCGTGGCGTTAATTTGTGTTAACTTTTCGGCAGTTAATTTCGCATAAGGATATACAACACGCACTCTGCGTTCTAATAATTTTATTTGTTCACGTTCAGCTTTTGTGAGTTTTATGATGTTCTCATCAGAAATTGTAACTTCTTCAATAATAATTTCTCGAATCGTATCCGAATCTTTGATATATTCTATGGTATCCGATACACCAGAACCTTCTCCTTCCTGAGCAGAAAGTGATAAAAAATTAAAAAACAAAAATGTAATAAAAATAGTACGTAACATATCGTATGTATTAAAGTGTAAAATTATAAATTTTATTAGCAAGTTAGATGCCAATTTTTTATTTTAGCAAAAAATAGTAAAAATTTTATGAAAAGTATATTAAAAGATAGCTCGATTGCGTTTTTAGAATCATATTTAAATAACGCTTCGCCAACTGGATATGAAAGTGAAGGTCAGAAATTATGGATGAATTATTTGAAACCATATGTAGACACATTTATTACCGACAATTACGGAACGGCAGTAGGAGTAATAAATCCTGACGCTGCATTTAAAGTGGTTATTGAAGGTCATAGTGACGAAATTTCGTGGTATGTAAATTACATTACCGATGACGGATTGATTTATGTCATAAGAAACGGAGGAAGTGATCATCAAACAGCCCCTTCAAAACGTGTAAATATTCATACAAAAAAAGGAATAGTTCGCGGTGTTTTTGGATGGCCTGCTATTCATACTAGAATTGCCGGAAAAGAAGAAACTGCTAAAGTAGAAAATATTTTTATTGATTGTGGATGCAGTACCAAACAAGAAGTCGAAGATTTAGGCGTTCATGTGGGATGTGTTATCACGTATCCTGATGGATTTGAAATTTTAAATGGAAATAAATTTGTTTGTAGAGCCATAGACAACAGAATGGGTGGTTTTATGATAGCTGAAGTGGCCCGCCTTTTAAAAGAAAATAAAAAAACACTACCTTTTGGATTGTATATAGTAAATGCAGTACAAGAGGAAATTGGTTTAAGAGGTGCAGAAATGATTACGCAAAACATTAAGCCAAATATGGCCATAGTTACAGATGTAACACATGACACCTCAACACCTATGATTGATAAAAAGATTCAAGGTGATATTAAAATGGGAAAAGGTCCAGTTATTGCATACGCACCTGCAGTACAAAACAAATTAAGAGAATTAATTATTGATACTGCAGATGAAAAGCACATTCCATTTCAACGGAATGCGACTTCTAGAGTTACGGGTACTGACACAGATGCTTTTGCATATAGTAATGGAGGCGTTCCTAGTGCTTTAATTTCACTTCCTTTACGATATATGCACACAACTGTAGAAATGGTTCAAAGAGAAGATGTTGAAAATGTGATTAAATTAATATACGAAACATTATTAAAAATTGAAAACAATCACGATTTTTCATATTTTAAATAACATATTTTAATATGAATATGATGTTGGAAAATGAAACTATAGCTAAAAAATGGTTCGAGGCATTTAACTCGCATAACTTGGAGGATCTATTATATTTATATGATGACGCAGCCACACACTTTAGTCCTAAATTAAAAATTAGAAAACCGGAAACCAATGGCTTAATTTCAGGAAAAAGTGAATTAAGAATTTGGTGGAAAGAGGCATTTGACAGACTTACTACATTACACTACAAAGTTACTTCACTAACATCCAACAACAATAGGGTGTTTATGGAATATGTTAGACAAGTTGAAGGCGAAGAAGATATGCTTGTTGCGGAAGTTTTAGAAATTGAAAAGGGTAAAATAGTTTTTTCTAGAGTATACCATGGATAATTTAGTTTAAAAAAAATCCCGTCTTTATAGGACGGGATTTTTTATTATTTACCTAGCATTCCTGCTTTCAAATCGTCATCGGCAGGGTTATTTCCTAACCAAATTCCGAATAATGCTTTTTTGAAATCTAAACCTTCTATAGTCCCTTTTTTAGATCCGTTTTTGTAAACTGAAACGCCTTCATTTGGAACATAAACAATTATAAAAATATCTTTTTTATTGATCTTATCTTTAAAGAAACCTTTGAATTTATCGATTTTTGCTTTCAATGGAGCTATTTTTTTGCCTGTTGAACTCTCAAATCCTTCATTGATTGCAGTAATCATTTTTTCTGAAGAAATTAATCCTGACACGATGTTCAATTTAATTGCCATAGCTTCATTAGCGGCAGAAATTGCATTTCCATCCGAAGATTTTTTAGTAACGTACAAGGAACCTACATACATGTCCATGAACATTTTTTCTCTAGTTCCGGCACCGTTTAATGTAAGGTTTTGACCTTCAACAGAAAGTTTTGCATCAACCTTTACATCTCCAATAGTTTTTTGCGCTGAAGTGAAAATAGCTGTTAATGCAATTAATAGTGTGAAAATTTGTTTTTTCATAATAGTTAATTTAATTTTTGATGTTGCTAAGTTAAACTTATTTTTTATTTCTTCCTATTAAATTATACTTTTTTAGTTGATTTCAATTGAAAAATAAATGCATTTAATTCGAATCCTAACAAAATTAATATACAGTTTAACCATATGTAAAACATCATTACTAAAAGTGTTCCAATTGACCCGTACAACTCGTTATATCTGGCGAATTTTTCTACATAAATTCCAAATAAATTCGATGTTAAGAGAAATAAAACGGTTGTCATTACAGAACCATAACTTATAAACGATATATGTTTACTTTCTCTAGTACCAAATTTATAAAGTGCTGATGTAATGAATAATATCATTAACATCACAAATAAATATCTAGTTGTTTCTATTAGCGGGATTTTAGACACATAACCACTTTGAGTTTCAACTTGATGAATAAAAACGGCTACAAAAATTAAAATAGCAACGGTTAATAAGATTAAGAAAGCAATAATTAACGATAAAACAATAGCAATTGCATACTGGTGAAAGTAGCCTCTTTTTTCGCTAATATTTTTTGACATTTCAAAACCATCCAGCAGTGCATTAATTCCGTTTGACATTAAAAATACGGACAATAGAAACCCGGAAGAGAGTAATCCATTATAGCTATTATTTAAAATATCTTTTAAGATCGCTTCTATAGCCTCATACGTATTTGGCGGGACACTTTTTGAAACAAAAGTTAGAAAATCATTTTGGAAATTTTCTAGTGGAATAAAAGGAATTAAATTAAGTAAAAAAAGAGCAAAAGGAAACAAAGCCATAAAAAAGCTAAAAGCGATAGCACTTGCTCGATGTGTTACTCCACCAGAAACAATACCTGAAAGATATAATTTAATAATATCATATAAGGAACTACCTTGCAAACTAGGAAATTGAATTCGCTGTAGCAAAATAATAAATTGCTTAATTATTGGTGCGTTTTTAATACTTTCTTTGTTAAATTTCATCTTTTTTTTAGCTACAAACACTTTAAGAGTAGGCGTTGTTATGTTATATTCTTTTTAACTTAATTTATAGAAATTTTAAAAACTTTAATAATTTCTTGAATTTGTATTGGTGGTATTGTAGTTTAAATTGCTTTTAAACTCAAATCCATATTATAAACCGAATGTGTTAAAGCGCCAGATGAAATATAATTTACACCGCATAACGCATATTCTCTAATTGTGTTTTCATTAATATTTCCAGAAGACTCAGTTAAACATTGATTTCCGATAATTTGAACTGCTTTTTTAGTCATTTCAAAATCAAAATTATCTAATAAAATTCGATACACCCCACCCGCTTTTAGAATTTCTTCAACTTCTGGAATACTTCTGGCTTCTACGATTATTTTTAAATCTTTATTATGTTCCTTTAAATACTGCTTGGTTTTAGCAATTGAAGCAGTAATACCGCCGGCAAAATCATTATGATTGTCTTTAAGCATAATCATATCGTATAATGCAAATCGATGGTTTTCACCACCTCCTATTTTTACGGCCCATTTTTCACAAGCTCTAAAATTAGGTGTTGTTTTACGAGTATCTAAAATTTTTGCGCCCGTTCCTTCAATTAATCGGACATAGTTTTTGGTTTTTGTGGCAATAGCACTCATTCGTTGCATGCTATTTAAAACCAACCGTTCCGCTTTTAGTATAGATGGAGAACTTCCGTGAACATGAAAAACGACATCACCATATTTTACTTCAGTTCCATCATGAATAAAAGTTTCTACTTTAAGGTTTGAATCTACATAATTAAATACCATTTTGGCAAATTCTACACCAGCAATAATTCCACTATCTTTTACCAAAAGTTTGGCACTTCCTATGGCTGAAGCTGGAATACAAGCCAATGAGCTGTGATCTCCATCGCCAACATCTTCTCTTATGGCATTGGAAATAATTAAATTTAATTCGGATTGAAATTGTTGTTCTGTTATCATATTTATTTTAATTCTATCTAGAATGTATAATTACAAATTTAAGCTATATTTTAGTATTTTTAAATACCCATTAGAGAAATAAATTAAATTTTTAATAATCTAAAATTGATAAATAGAATTGAAATTTGTTTATCATCTTTGTAACAAAATCAAAAACATCACTACAAATACTATATGATATCGGAAACGGAAGATAATTTTGTAAAACAACTTAAGGCAAATCAGAATATTGTCCACAAAATTTGTAGACTTTATACATCTGATCAAGACGCCCACAATGATTTGTTTCAAGAAATTACCATTCAATTATGGAAAGCATTTCCGAAATTTAGAGGGGAATCTAAATTTTCCACTTGGGCTTATCGAGTTGGACTGAATACGGCTATTACACTATATAGAAAGAAAAAGCGAAGTATTGAGACCACCCCATTTGACTCGGAATTTCATCGTATTAAAACAGATGAATATAATTTTGAAGAAGAAGAACAATTAAAATTAATGTATAAAGCCATAGCAGAGTTAAACGATATAGACAAAGCTTTGATGTTTTTATATTTAGAAGATAAAGATTACACTGAAATATCAGAAACACTGGGGATTAGCGAAGTGAATGCACGTGTGAAAATGAACAGAATTAAAGGGAAACTTAAAAAAACATTAAATCCGTAATTATGGATGAATTAGAATTATTAAAAAAAGACTGGAATAAAAAAGGCGAGCAATTTAAACAAGTTTCTGAAAATGAAATTTATGCCATGTTGCATAAAAGTTCGTCTTCAATTGTAAAATGGATTTTTATTATTAGTATAGTTGAATTCTTAGTTTTAAGACTAATGGATTTATCGTTATTTTATGATGAAAATTTAAAAAACAAACTTAATCAAATTCATATATATGAAATTGAAAAAACAGTTACGATATTTAACATATTGGTATTGTTGGCTTTTATTTATTATTTCTACAAGAATTTAAGAAACATAAGTGCTACTTCTTCAGTAAATAATTTGATGATAGACATCATTAAGACAAGAAAAATTGTAAAATACTATGTTTGGTATAATTTAATTATTGCTGGAATAACAGGTATAATTGTAGTTTACTTTCAAAGTAAATATGACGCCAGTTTAAGCCTCTTATTAGAAAAATACAAATATTTATTTGTTATTTGTTGTGCTCTATTGGTGATGTTTCTAATATTTGTTTTCTATTTATTTTATAAATTATTATATGGTTTTCTGTTAAGAAGATTAAAACAAAACTATAATGAATTACAGAAAATAGAGTACTAAAAAAAGACCTGATAAAATTTTATCAGGTCTTTTTTTTTAATATTTCCATTGTCTCTCTACATCTAGTTTGGAGGCTTCTTCTAAAACTTCTTGCGGAATTACTTTTAAGAACGAAGGATGTTGTTCAATGGCAAATTCTATTTGTTCCACAATTTTCTCGATGGAATCGTTTTCGTAATCAATTTCTAATGGCGGCTTAATTTCCATGGATTGCAAAATTCCTTTTTTCTTTACAAACAATCCCTTTCTATCAAATGATCTTCTAAATCCATCAATTACAATAGGTACAACTATAGGTTTGTGTTGTTTAATAATATGAGCCGTTCCTTTTCGAACCGGTTTAAAAGAGCGAGTGGTGCCTTGAGGGAAAGTAATCACCCAACCGTCTTCCAATGCTATTTTAATATTTTCAGTGTCATTCGGATTCACATCTCGTTGTACATCTTTACCTTCTGCACGCCAAGTTCTTTCAACAGTAATTGCGCCAATATAGGCTAAAATTCGAGGCAGTAAACCTTCTTGCATAGTTTCCTTTGCGGCAACATAATAAATATTTAACTTAGGTTCCCACAAGTAAAATACATTTTTAATATTATTTTCTCTTCCTTTTAAAGCCGCATTAAACACATGAAACATAGCGGTTACATCTGCGAAATAGGTTTGATGATTAGAGATAAAAAGCACATTTCTATCTGGTAAATTCCGAATTATATCAGAACCTTCTATTTGTAAATTATTAAAACTTCTATATCTACTATGCGTTAAAGCACCAAAAATTCGGATTAACCATTTTTTGATGAATAAAATATGTCCAAACGGATTTCTTTTGAATAATCCCATACGAATTGCGTTTTAAAAACGATGCAAATTTAGTAATTTTATACTACTTCATTGCGTTTTTAAATAACTCTTTTAACTCGCTGAGCATCATGGCAGTAGCGCCCCAAATTAAAAAATCTTCAACTTGAAATGCAGGTACATCAATATCTGTAGCATAAGAAGTAGTCATTTTCGTTTGTACAATAGTTTTATCATTAAGCAATTGCTGTATGGGCAATTCTAATATGCGTTGCACTTCATCTGGATTCGGAATAAATTGTAATTTTTCCTTTGAAAAACCCAAATATGGAGTAACTAAAAAATTACTTGGCGGAATATAAATTTCACTACATTGTCTAATAATTTCAACTTTATTCATTTGAATGCCAACTTCTTCTTCCGTTTCTCTAAGTGCTGTAAACGCTAGAGTCCCATCTTCCAGTTCTTCCTTTCCGCCTGGAAAACTAATTTGGGAAGAATGCACTCCAGGATAAGTATTTCGTACAATTAATGCCAAATGTGCCATTTCATTTTTTGGGTACACCAACATTAAAACTGCGGCGTTTTTTGGTTCAATTTCAGAATAGGATTTGTCCTTAAGATAAGTTATTCGTTCCAAAGGCGCCATTTTTATGTGCGCATCTGTGGCTAACAACTTTTCTTTCTTTAAATTTGCGATATTATTTATAAAGTGAGTGAATTCCATTTTTAGATTTCTATTTTATAAAATTACAAAAAATAATACAAAAATGTATAGTAAGGCTGACGCACAATTAATAAAGAAAGAATTTTGGAGCACTTTTGGAAACGAATATCCAAGAAAATGGTTGTTGTATAATACTAAAATTAAAGACGTTACATTTAAATTTAATGTGGATAATAAAAAAGCCTACGTAATGTTGGATATTGAACCCAAAGATGAAAACAAACGAAAAATCTATTTTGAGAAAGTCGAATCGTTAAAAGATATTTTGATTGAAGAATTTTTACCTGATGTAATCTTCGACAGAGAACATTATTTAGAAAGTGGTAAAATTATTAGTCGTGTTTGGGTGGAATTATCTGACGTGAGTTTGAACCGAAAATCAGATTGGGAAACCATTTTTAATTTCTTTTATGATAAAATGGATGCTTTTGAGCGGTTTTTCTATGAAAATGAAGATTATATTAAAGATTTGGAAGTGAATACTTAATTGGAAATTAGATAATAGATTTCGAATTTTAGACCAAAGAGTAAATTAAATAAAAAAGTCCTGGGAAATCAGGACTTTTTTACACAAACTAATTAAATATTAAAAACAATATTTATTTTCTGCGATAACTTTAGCAGCAATTTGCTCACGTAATTTCACTACGTTTGGCATATTTACATATTTTGTATAACGACGTAATCCCATTAACATCATACGTTGCTCGTCACCTTCTGCGAAAGAAACAATTCCTTCTTTTCCTTTCTGTGTTACAATATCAACCGCATTATATAAGTACAATTGAGTCATAGCAAGTTGGTCACTTACTTTATCAGCACCTAATTTTTTTGCCATTTTTTCAGTTCTCAAAACGGCACTTTCAGCCATATAAATTTCAATTAACATATCGGCTGCAGCCATTAAAAGTTGTTGATGCGCTTCTAATTCTGCTCCAAATTTTTGAACTGCGGCTCCTGCCACCATTAAAAATGATTTTTTCAATTTTGCAATCATTTCTTTTTCTTCTGCTAAAAATTCTGAATAATCAGGCACATCAAAAGAGGGAATCCCCATTAATTCTTCGGCTACAGCCATAGCTGGACCAATTAAATCAACGTGACCTTTCATTGCTTTTTTAACCAACATTCCTACAGAAAGCATTCGATTAATCTCATTTGTTCCTTCGTAAATACGAGCAATACGCGCATCTCTCCAAGCCGATTCCATCGGTGTATCTTCTGAAAAACCCATGCCTCCAAAAATTTGAATTCCTTCATCAGTACAATGTTGTACATCTTCGGAAACGGCAACTTTTAAAATAGAACATTCAATGGCATATTCTTCTACCCCTTTTAATTCTGCCTCTTGTTGAGAATTACCAGCGGCTTCTCTTGCTTCAATTCTATTTTGAATATCACCAGCAGCTCTGTACGTAGCACTTTCATCTACATAACAATTTGTGGTAATCTCGGCAATTTTTGCTTGAATGGCACCAAAACTTGATATTGGTGTATTAAACTGAATTCTTTCGTTGGCGTAATTTACAGCTCCAGAAATGGTTCTTCTTTGTGCTTCTAAACAAGCGGCTGCTAATTTAATGCGACCGACATTTAATGCGTTCATAGCGATTTTGAAACCTTCACCTCTACCCGCTAACATATTTTCTACTGGGACTTTAGTTTCATTAAAGAAAACTTGTCTTGTTGAACTTGCGCGAATTCCTAATTTATGTTCTTCTTCACCTAAAGTGATTCCGTTTGGATTTTCTTTATCGTATTCTACAATAAAACCTGTAATGTTTTTATCCTCTTCAATACGAGCAAAAACAATCATTACGTTACAAAAACCTGCGTTGGAAATCCACATTTTTTGTCCAGAAATTAAATAATGCGATCCATCTGCAGATAAAACCGCTTTAGTTTTTCCAGAATTTGCATCCGAACCGGCACCTGGTTCTGTCAAACAATATGAACCAAACCATTCGCCAGAAGCTAATTTGGGTACATATTTTTGTTTTTGTTCTTCAGTTCCATACAAAGTAATTGGCATCGTTCCAATTCCTGTATGTGCACCAAAAGCAGTTGAAAACGAACCTGTTGCACCAGAGATATAATCGCAAACTAATGCTGTGTTTACAAATCCCATTCCTAATCCGCCATAAGCTTCTGGTACTGCTACTCCTAAAAAGCCTAATGCACCTGCGTTTCGCATACATTGTTCAGTATACGCATAATCTTTTTTCTCAAATTTATCTTTGTGTGCCCAAAGTTCTTTATCTACGAATTCTTTTACAGAATCACGCATCATAAGTTGTTCTTCGTTAAAATCTTCCGGTGTGAAAACATTTTCGCACTTTGTTTCTTTTACTAAAAACTGACCACCTCTTGTTATATCTTCCATTTTATTATTTTTTAGAGAAAAGAAAATAGAGAATAGAAAAAAGACTTTTCTAAAATTCTATATTTTCGTTTTCGGATTATCTATATTCTTTTTTCTTTGTTCTATACTCTTAATTACATCAATTCAAAAATTCCAGCTGTTCCTTGTCCTGTACCTACACACATTGAAACGATTCCGTATTTGGCTTTTCTTAGTTTCATTTCTTCAAATAATTGTACCGATAATTTGGCACCTGTACAACCAAGTGGATGACCTAAAGCAATGGCTCCTCCATTTACGTTAATTATATCTGGATTTAAATGTAATTCGCGAGTTACTGCTAATGCTTGAGAAGCAAAGGCTTCATTTAATTCAATTAAATCAATATCTTTTAGTGTTAAACCAGCTTGAGACAAGGCTTTTGGAATGGCTTTTACCGGTCCAATTCCCATAATTCTTGGCTCCACACCTGCAGAAGCAAAGTTGACTAAACGTGCAATTGGTGCTAAATTTAACTCTTTCACCATTTCTTCGCTCATTACTAAAACGAAAGCCGCACCATCACTCATTTGAGACGAATTTCCTGCCGTTACAGAACCGTCAGCAGCAAAAACTGGTTTTAATTTGGCTAAGGCTTCCACCGAAGTTCCTAATCTTGGCCCTTCATCTTTTGAAACGATATACGATTTGGTTTCTTTTTTACCGTTTTCGTTAACAAATGTTTGTTCAATATTTATAGGCACAATTTGGCTGTCGAATTTTCCATCAGCTTGCGCTTTTAAAGCCTTCATATGTGATTCGAAAGCAAATTTATCTTGATCTTCTCTCGAAATTTTAAATTGTTTTGCTACAGCTTCGGCTGTTAAACCCATTCCCCAATAATAGTCTTCATTTCCAGCAGCAGCAACTTTATAATCTGGAGTTGGTTTGTAGCCTCCCATTGGAATATAACTCATACTTTCAGCGCCACCAGCGATAATACAATGCGCCATTCCTGATTGAATTTTGGCTGTTGCCATTCCGATGGTTTCTAATCCTGAAGCGCAATATCTGTTGACCGTTACACCAGGAACATCTGTCACCTTTAATCCCATTAACGAAATTAATCTTCCAACGTTTAAACCCTGTTCTGCTTCTGGCATAGCATTTCCAACCATCACATCATCAATTCTTGTTTTATCGAAATTTGGCAATTGCGCCATCATATGATCGATAGTTTCTGCCGCTAATTCGTCAGGTCTTTTAAAACGAAATAATCCTTTAGGAGCTTTTCCTACTGCAGTTCTATATGCGGATACTATATATGCTGTTTTCATATTATTTATTTGTTTATGGAACACCGATTGGAGAAATTCAAGAAATCTAAAAAAATATTAAAAATCTCTCTGATTTCTTTAATCTGTGTTTCGAAATTAATTTCTCAAAGGTTTGCCTTTAGTTAACATAAACTGTATACGTTCTAATGTTTTTCTTTCCGAACAAAGTGATAAGAAAGCTTCACGTTCTATATCCAATAAGTATTGTTCAGAAACTAAATTTGGTTCAGATAAATCGCCTCCAGCCATCACATAAGCCAATTTATTGGCAATTTTTTGGTCGTGTTCAGAAATGAATTGTCCTGCAACCATTTGGTCGGTTCCTACTAAGAACATACCCAAAGCTTGTTTACCTAAAACTTTTATATCGTTTCTTCTCACTGGTTGTGTATAGCCTTGATTTGCCATTTGTAAAGCCACTTGTTTTGCTGTAGCAATTTGTCTGTCTTTATTTACAACAACAATATCTCTTCCTTTTTGAAGTACGCCAATATCGAAAGCTTCATAAGCAGATGTTGCCACTTTCGCCATACCAACGGTTAAAAAATATTCTTGTAAGACGTTTAATTCTACATCATTTTTTCTAAATAAATCGGATGCACGAAGCGCCATTTCTTTAGAACCACCACCACCAGGAATTACTCCAACTCCAAATTCTACTAATCCTATGTAGGTTTCAGCAGCAGCAACTGCTCTATCTGAGTGCATAGTTAATTCGCAACCCCCGCCAAGCGTCATTCCGTGAGGTGCAGCAATTACTGGAATAGAAGAATATCTACAACGCATCATCGTGTCTTGAAACATTTTAATTGCCATATTTAATTCGTCATATTCTTGTTCAACGGCCAACATAAAAATCATGGCTAAATTGGCACCAACAGAAAAATTTGTTCCTTGATTTCCGATAACTAAACCTTCGTATCCTTTTTCAGCCATATCAATAGCTTTGTTGATTCCTTGTAATACACCTGCTCCGATAGAATTCATTTTTGATGTAAATTCTAAGTTTATAATTCCGTCACCTAAATCGGTGATAATACTTTCGTTATTATTCCAAACTTTTTTACTTTCGCGAATGTTGTCTAAAATAATAAAAGCATCTTGTCCAGGAATTTTTTCTGTTTGATTTTTTTCAATGTTATAGAAATAAGTTGCACCTTCTATAACAGTATAGAAAGACGTATTTCCAGATGCTACCATTTCTTTAACCCAATTTGCAGGTTGAAAGCCTTCTGTTTGCATTAATTCAATTCCTTTTTGAACACCAATAGCATCCCAAATTTCAAAAGGTCCATTTTCCCATCCAAAACCGGCTTTCATTGCATCGTCAATTTTGTAAAAAGCATCTGTAATTTCTGGAATTCTATTAGCGCAATATTGGAACATGGAAGCGAAGTTTTTACGATAAAATTCTCCCGCTTTATCTTTTCCTGTTATTAGCACTTTAAATCTATCAATTGGTTTGTCAATGGATTTTGTTAATTCCAAAGTTGCAAATGATGCTTTTTTAGCGGCACGGTAGTCTAATGTATTGAAATCTAAAGAAAGAATATCTTTACCAACTTTTTTATAGAACCCTTGTCCTGTTTTAGTCCCAAGCCAATTATTTTCCATCATTTTATTGATAAAATCTGGCAATTTGAATAATTCTAAAACCTCGTCTTGTTTGCAATTTTCATAAATTCCGTTAGCCACATGAACTAAAGTATCTAAACCAACCACATCTACCGTTCGGAAAGTTGCCGATTTAGGTCGACCAATTACTGGACCTGTTAATTTATCTACTTCTTCAATTGTTAAGCCCATATCTTTTACTTGATGAAACAAGCTCATAATTCCGAAGATTCCAATTCTGTTTCCGATAAAAGCGGGCGTATCTTTGGCAACTACGGATGTTTTTCCTAAAAATTTTTCTCCATAACTAGTTAAGAAATCTAATACTTCCATGGAAGTTTGAGGCCCTGGAATAATTTCAAATAATTTTAAGTAACGTGCTGGATTAAAAAAGTGCGTTCCACAGAAGTGTTTTTGAAAATCTTCACTTCTACCTTCACACATAAAGTGAATTGGAATACCAGAGGTGTTTGAAGTAATTAAGGTTCCAGGTTTACGGAATTTCTCAATTTGTTCGAAAACGCTTTTCTTAATATCTAAACGTTCTACAACTACTTCAATAATCCAATCACAAGAAGCAATTTTAACCATATCATCTGTTGTATTTCCAGTGGTAATTCTACTAGCAAAACTTTGATGATATATAGGTGATGGTTTGGATTTTAAAGCATTATTTAGATGGTCGTTTACCAATCTATTTCGAACCACTTTATTTTCTAAAGTTAATTCTTTTTTAATTTCTGTATCCGTTAACTCACTAGGAACAATATCAAGTAGTAGCACTTCTACTCCAATATTTGCAAAATGGCAAGCAATTCCGCTTCCCATAATTCCAGATCCAATAACTGCAACTTTTTTAATATTTCGTTTCATGTATATATGTTTTACTTTGGAGGCTTTTGTCTTATTTAAAGTATATAAATTATTTTAGTTTGATATTTTTATCAAAAATTTCTTTTTCAAGAATTTGTTCATTTATGATTTCAGCAACTTGCATAAAATTGATGAGTTGTTCTTCCGTAATCTTAGACTTTATTACTTGGTTAAATTGTAGTACTGTTTGTTTTGATAATTCTCTTTTTTGCTTTCCTTCTTCAGTTAAAAAAATTAAAACACCTCTTCCATCGGCAGGATTTTTTTTGCGTAGAATCAAACCTCTTTGCTCCATAGATTTTAAAGTTCTTGTTAAACTTGTGGCTTCCATACCCATCCTTGGACCTAAAGCCGTAGAAGGAATTCCCTTATCTTTATCTATGCTTAACAAAGCAAAACCCGTAGCCATAGTAGCACCATACTTTGCTGCTTCTTCATTATACATCTTAGAAACCGTTTGCCAGGTATACCTTAAAATATAATCGATTGTTTTTTCTTGCATAAAATATTTTTTTTCAAATATAAAAAAAAATACTATGCGTGCATAGTATTTATGTGAATTTTTTGATTAATAATACATGCATATGTAAATTTACAAATAAAAAGAAGGGAAAAACTTTTTTTGATACTAATAAATTGTTAAATCTTAATTGTTAGAGTAAGTGATTAATTAATAGGAATATTAATTATTTTAGTTGAATGTAACACCAAATTGGAATATGATCCGATATTTTTCTTGCTTCTTTAGCAGACTTAAATAAAGTATAAAAAGGTACAATTCCGCTTTTTAAGACTTTAACCTTATTTACTTTGTAGAAAATATTATCATACTCTGAGGCTAAGCAGTCGTTATTTATACATTTTTGTCGTAAACTTGTTTTTTGATTTTGAAAAACACTGAGAAATCCAATTTTTTTAATCGGAAAAAAAACATTGTGACTTTGAGGACAATTAAAATCCCCTAAAAAAACTAAATTAAGTTTTGGATATAAATTAGGAAAAAATTTAAAATATTTTATTTCCCTTGCTGGGTTTTTCTTTTTAGGAACCGCATGAAACGACACCAAAGTGATTGATTTTCCTTTATATAGAAAAGTACCCATAAATGGTTCCCGATCAATTTCCTTTTGATAGTTTTGATCTAACCAACAATTGCCTATTTTTTTAACAATTGAAGGTTTCCAAATAAAAGCATAGCGCTCACGACTAGATGGATTACTACTTGATGTCGGATTACTTATTACATATTCCCATTTTGAACCTTTCCTATTTAAGATAGAAACTAATCTACTAATGGCTTTTGCGCCACCATAACCTGCAACTACTTCTTGAATGGCGATAACATCATAACTCTTTATAGCGTTAGCCATCACTTCTAATTCACTATCGGATTTTGATTTTCCTAAATTCATAATATTCCATGAACAAACAGATACTTGAGAAAAAGAAAAACAAAAAAATAATAAGAAAAGAAATAAGTACTTATTTAAAAACATATTTAATTTTTTGCTAAGATAGAAATAACTATATAATATTTAGAAAATGTTTTTTGTAATTCGATTCAGGCGGATTGTTTTGTTTTGTTTTTGGTGTTATTTAATAAAAAGAAGGCACTACCCTTTGTATTGCTTTGGT
>RDXY01000036.1 GCA_004293045.1 Flavobacteriia bacterium
CCGATGATGCTTATTCAATAGCTATATTATTTTTGAAACTTAAAAGTAAATTGGGAATAAAATAAATTCATTTAAAAAAAAGAGGCACTAAATAGTACCTCTTTAAAATAACTTTATGTTAACTATATTTTTCCGTTTTTAATTTCTTCAACTATTTCAGGATTTAATAATGTAGAAATGTCTCCAAAATTAGAGAAATCACCTTCAGCAATTTTTCTTAAAATACGTCTCATAATTTTTCCTGAACGTGTTTTTGGTAAACCCGATACAAACTGAATTTTATCTAATTTAGCAATCGGTCCTACTTGGTCTGAAATTAATTGATTGATTTCTTTACGTAAATTATCTTGATTTCTGGTTTCTCCTGTTTCTTTCAAAATTACAAAACCATATAACGCATTTCCTTTAATATCGTGAGGGAAGCCTACAATTGCACTTTCTGCCACTGCTGGGTGCTCATTAATAGCATCTTCAATAGGAGCGGTTCCTAAATTATGTCCAGAAACAATAATGACATCATCTACTCTACCCGTAATTCTGTAATACCCAACTTCATCGCGTAAAGCACCGTCTCCTGTAAAATATTTACCTGGGAACGCTGTAAAATACGTTTCTTTATAACGTTGGTGATCGCCCCAAATGGTTCTTGCCATTGACGGCCAAGGAAATTTAATACATAAGCTACCTGTTACTTGATTTCCTTCAATTTCGTTTCTTAATTCGTCCATCAAAACGGGTTGAATTCCTGGTAATGGCAAAGACGCATAGGTTGGTTTTGTTGGGGTTACGAAAGGTATTGGAGAAATCATAATTCCACCCGTTTCGGTTTGCCACCAAGTATCTACTAATGGGCATCGCTTCCCTCCTACGTGGTCATTATACCAATGCCAAGCTTCTTCGTTAATTGGTTCACCAACAGATCCAATCACTTTTAATGAACTTAATGGAAATTTTTGAACATAATCTAAATTTTCTTTAGCTAATGCACGAATGGCAGTTGGTGCCGTATAAAATTGATTGACTTGATGTTTTTCAATGACTTCCCAAAAGCGACTAAAATCAGGATAAGAAGGTACCCCTTCGAAAAGTACTGTGGTTGCTCCATTTAATAATGGACCGTATAATATATAGGAATGCCCTGTTATCCAACCGATATCGGCGGTACACCAAAATACGTCATTCTCTTCATAATTGAAAACGTTTTTAAATGTATAAGCGGTGTAAACCATATAACCTGCAGTGGTATGTAACATTCCTTTTGGTTTTCCGGTAGAACCTGAAGTATATAAGATAAATAAAGGGTCTTCAGCATCCATTATTTCTGCAACATTGTTTCCTAAAGCAGCATCTAAAAGCGGTTGTAACCAAATGTCTCGACCATCTTTCATATTTACAGCCGTATTTGTTCGTTTAGCTACTAACACTTTTTCTACACAAGGACATTTTTCTAATGCTTCATCTACGATTCCTTTTAAATCTACCGATTTATTACCTCTAAATCCGCCATCAGATGTAATTACCATTTTACATTCCGAATCGTTAATTCTTGCCGCTACAGCTGAAGCTGAAAATCCAGCAAATACTACCGAGTGAATGGCTCCAATTCGCGCACAAGCTAAAACAGCAACGGCCAATTCTGGAATCATTGGTAAATATATACAAACTCTATCGCCTTTTTTTATGCCTTGTTCACGTAATACATTGGCCATTTTAGAAACGCGCTCATATAATTCTTTATAGGTAATATGTACTGCGGCTTCTTTGGGATCATTTGGTTCAAAAATAATAGCCGTTTTATCGCCACGTTTGGCTAAATGTCTATCGATACAGTTTTTAGTAATGTTTACTTTTGCATTTAAAAACCATTTAAAATTGGCTTCTTGCATGTCTACCTCAAAAACTTTATCCCATTTTTGATACCACGTAAAGTTTTCATCAGCAATACGATCCCAAAATTTTCTTGGTTCGCGTACTGATTTTTTGTACATTTTAAAATAATTTTCTAAATCCGTAATTTTATAATAACTCATTATTCGTTTGATTTTTTGTTTCGTTATGTAAATATAATAAATCTATTCCTTGGTCAAAGAAATAATTTGCTAAATAAGTATAGGTGACTTAAGTTTGTTTTGGTTATCTAAACGAACCTATTTTTGCTTTAATAAATTCGGTTCTAACTTCGTCAATAATTGCTTCATCATCAATAGTTGATGGAATTTGAAAATTTTCACCATCGGCAATACTTCGTAAAAGCTTACGTAAAATTTTACCCGATCTGGTTTTTGGAAGACGAGGTACAATAACAACGTCTCGCAAAGAAGCCACAGCACCAATTTGTTCACGAACCAACTGAACTACTTCGTGTTGCAATTGAAAATGTTCAATATTTTCGCCAAGTTTGTTTACGACTAATGCCAATGGAACTTGCCCTTTTAAATCGTCATTTATTCCAATAACAGCACATTCTGCTACGGAATGGTGAGAAGAAACAATTTCTTCCATTTCTGCTGTTGAGAGTCGATGTCCAGCTACATTTATCACATCATCTACCCTACCAGTTATATAGATATAATCATCTTTATCTTTAAATCCGCCATCGCCAGAAAAATAATAGCCTGGGAATTTATCTAAATACCCTTCTTTAAATCGGGCGTTTTCCCGCCATAAATCCATCATGGTTCCTGGAGGCAATGGTAATTTTATGACTACATATCCTTCTTCATTTGCAGCCAACTCTTCCCCTTCTTCATTAAAAATTTGAATATTATAACCTGTAACTGCTTTTCCTGCCGAACCTGGTTTTATTGGTAAAAATTCTACTCCCATCATATTGGCAATCATTGGCCAACCCGATTCTGTTTGCCACCAGTGGTCAATTGCCGGCACTGGAATATGCGCTTGATACCATTCTAAAGTTGCTACATCACAACGTTCGCCAGCTAAAAACTGAGTTCGTAAACACGATAAATCATATTTTTTAATGAATTCACCATTAGGATCTTCTTTTTTTATAGCTCGTATTGCGGTTGGTGCTGTAAACATCACATTGACTTGATGTGCTTCAATAACACGCCAAAACGTACTTGCATCTGGAGTACGAATAGGTTTTCCTTCAAAAATAATTGTTGTATTTCTATTAATTAATGGGCCGTAAACAATGTAACTATGCCCTACTACCCAACCTACATCAGAAGCTGCCCAAAAAACTTCATCTGGTTTAGTATCATAAATATGTTTCATTGAAAATTTAAGTGCGGTTGTGTAACCTCCTGTATCTCTGACAATTCCTTTTGGCTTTCCTGTTGTTCCAGACGTATATAAAATATATAAAGGATGTGTTGCTTCTACTGGTACACAAGGCACTTCTTCTGAACCATAAACTAAAGCCTCGTAATCTACATCGTATTTTTTAAATGGAATTCTTGCGCCTAATTTTCTGTTTAAAATAATAACTTTTTTGGGCTTATGAGCCGCCAATTCAATAGCTTCATCTACTAAGGGTTTGTATGCAATTAATCGATCTATTTCAATTCCAGATGAGGCCGTTATAACTATTTTTGGTTTGCAATCATCAATTCGTATTGCCAATTCATGTGGCGCAAAGCCACCAAAAACCACAGAGTGAATTACTCCTATTCGTGCACAAGCTAGCATAGCAAAGGCAGCCTGAGGAATCATCGGCATATAAATTACAGCAGTATTCCCTTTTTTTATCCCTAAAGACAACATACCACCAGCTAATTTTGCTACTTCTGTCTTTACTTCATTATATGTATACTTCTTAACAGTTTGTGTTACTGGCGAATCATAAATAATAGCTACATTGTCTCCAAATCCCTCTTCAATGTGTTTGTCTAATGCCAAAAAACAAGCGTTTAATTCTCCATCTGCAAACCAAAGTGGATACTCGTTTTGATCTTTAGATAAAATGGTAGTAGGTTTTTTATACCAGTTTATTTCATTGGCTTGTTCTGACCAAAATTTCTCTGGAGATTGAATACTATGGTTATATAATTCTTGATACGTCATTATTTATGTTAATTTATTCTGTTTTATCAAAGTAAAAATACTAAATTAAAACACACCAATTCAAATAATATTGCTAAATAAGTATATATAAATTAGATGCAAAAAAAAGACGAAAACTAGTTTCGTCTTTTTATTTTTTGAGATTTTAGTTAAGTAATTCAAATACTTGTTCTACTACTTTTTTTATAGAGAACGGCTTGGTTAAATACGCATCGGCACCTAAGGCCATACCTTTCTCTATATCTGTAACTTTGTTTTTAGCTGATAGAAAGATGACTTTGGTATGAGACAAATTACTATCTTTTCTAATATGTTCTAATGTGGCATAACCATCTACCATAGGCATCATAACATCTAAGATAATTACATCAGGAAAATTTGATTTTACAATTTCTAACGCTTCTATTCCATCTCGTGCAATAAAAACTTCAAAATCATTTTTTTTAAAGGTATACTCTAATGACATTACGATATTTGGTTCGTCATCAACAATTAATATTTTTTTCATCTTAAATATTTTCTATAGTATTATTTTTTGGTAATGTAAATACAATGCTTGCGCCCTTTTCGTTATGCTCGGCCCATATTTTACCTTTATGATATTCCATAATTTGTTTACAAATAGCCAATCCTAACCCACTTCCTACAGGTTTTTTTATGTTTTGATTGGTAGACTGATAAAATTTATCAAATATAGCATCAAAATCATTTGGATGTATTCCTTTTCCGTTGTCTTGCACGAAAGTATGAATAAAATTATTCTGTTCCTTAATTTGAATCGTAATTATTCCGTCAGATTCTGGACAAAATTTAATGGCGTTTGATACTAAGTTGGTAATTACTTGCACAATTCTATCTTCATCATAAAAAGCCGCTACAACCTGTTTGCTTTCAAAATGAATTGTAATGTGTTTGTTTTTAATTAATTGCTGTAAAGATTCTATAGATTTTTCAATGGTTTGTACTAAATTATTTTGTGTTGGAAAAATAATTTGTTTTCCAGTTTCAAATTTTTCTAAATCCAAAATTTTATCAATTAAACGATTCAATCTATCGGATTCTGAAATAATATTCTGTAAAAATTGTTTTTTTAGCTCATCTGGAATTTCATCATCATCGTGTAATATTTCACTCGCAGCACGAATTGCAGTAATTGGCGTTCTTAACTCATGCGTTACGGTATCTAAAAATTCATCTTTTTGTTGGTCTTTTTGAATTAAAGATTTGTTAGCATCTTGCAATTTAGAGGTAATCACTTTAAGCTCGTTTGAGGTTTCAGTTAGTTTTTTATTTACAATGATGTTTTCTTTTGATTCTTCTAAAATTTTTAATACTTCAGGAAGCGAAATTTTTTCTTCTTTAACAACGCTTGATATTAATATTCTAGCAGAAGCTGTTCCAATTTGACCTGTAAGTAAATTTTCTGAAAACTTAATTAAACGAGCATCAGCCAATTCTATATCTTGATCTACATCATACTTTACATTAAAAATATTCATGGCTCGTTTGGTACGCTCGTCACCTAAAAACCGAACCAATACTTTTTCAATATCATTACGATATGCTGTTCCTTTCCAAATAAATGCATTTTCATGATTGGTTATATATTTATCAATATCTACAAACATTTCCGCATAATTACGTTCTCTGTAATTTCCTTTAAAACTAACAGACACAGCAAAATAAGTAAACCAATTAAATAATAAACTCCAAAATAAGGCATGTGGAATGGGATCCAAATAATTTAATCCAAATAATTGAAACGGTTTTAATAATTCTATATTTAAAAATCCATTAGAGATAAAAGTGCTCTCTGCATTTGATGTACCTATAGTATAAGGGATCAATAGCGTGAAGATGCAAATAACAAATCCAATTAATATGCCATAAATAGCTCCTAAACGAGATCCGCGTCTCCAAAATAAAGCGCCAAAAAAAGCTGGAGCTAATTGTGAAATTATAACAAAAGCAATCATTCCAATTGATACTAAATTATAATTTAAACCAAAAAAACGATAAATAAAATAAGATAGAATTATAAGTAAAAAAATACTTATTCTTCTACTATTTAAAATACGCTTACTGCTTATGGTTTCGGCATTTTTCAACTTCCCAAGTAAACTATATGGAATTAAAATATTATTTGTTACCATAGTAGACAAACCAATAGAGGAAACAACTATCATAGAAATCGCTGCAGAAAATCCACCAAGAAAAACCAATACTGTTAAAATCTTATTATCAAATAACTGTGGAATTAATAAAGAATATGTATCGGAATTTACCTCTTGCCCATCAAATAAAATATTACCACCCCAAGCTATTGGATATACAAAAATATTAAACAGCAATAAATATAATGGAAACAACCAAACTGCTGTGTTAACATGTCTTTCGCGATTGTTTTCCACCACTGAAACATGAAACTGTCTTGGAAGTAAGAATATCGCAAACATAGCAACCAGACAAAGTAAAAACCAATTAATGGCTTGTGGCAATCCTCCAATGGTATTTTTTGCTTGAAAATCTTTTAACAAACTGGCTTTTTGATAAATATCATCAAAACCATCGAAAACGAAAAAAGTAACATATACCCCAATAATAACAAAAAATACTAATTTCAGTATGCTTTCTATCGCAACAGCTGTTACAATTCCTTTTCTTTTTACGGATGCATCTGCGTAACGCGTTCCGTAATAGGAAGCAAATAAAGCCAATGCAATAGCTACATACGTTGTAATATCATCAAAAATAAAAGAATTTACAGGTGTTTTTGAAACCACATGAAAGGTTTCTGTAATAGCTTTTAGCTGCAAAGCTATATACGGAATAATACCTGTTAAACAAATTACTGTTACTATTGCTCCTAAGAACCTACTGTTTCCATATCGTAAAGAAATAAAATCGGCAATACTGGAGATTTTATTAACACGCGAAATTCGAATTATTTTTTTTAGAATTAAAATCCAAGAAGGAGCAATAATTATGGGACCCAAATAGATTGGTAAAAAACTTAAACCATTATCTGCTGCGACACCAATACTACCATAATACGTCCAAGCCGTGCAATAAACGGCTAAAGATAAAGAATACACATACGGATTGTTTGTCCATTTGCTATTGTTGTTTTTCTCTGCCCAATGTGCTATGTAGAATAAAATAGCCAAATAAATGGACAAAATTATAAGTAGCACTACACTATTCATTATATCGAATCATTATTACAAGAGAAATTAGTATAGAAAGTAACCAAGCAGAAAAAATAAAAATATAGCTACTTGGAAAACCAAATATACTTTTAGAAGAATCAAACAATAGAATAATTGGCATATTTAGACATACAAGTAATACCATTGATACAATGACTAATTTCTGTTGGTGTCTTTTTTTCATGTATTTGATTTTAATTCAAGTTTTAAAAATACAGAATAAATTGAAAGTAGTCAAACATTTTTAAGGGAATATTTATAAAATAAAAAAAACCACCTCTAGAATAGAGCTGGTTTTTAACATTTATTATTAAATTAAGTATACCGATTAGTTATCGTATTCTCCGGAAAGGCAATATTTTCCGAAAGTAAATAATCCGTAAGCAATAAGAGGACATAATACAAAAGTATATATGATAGCGGGTACTAATTTTTCTCCACCTTCTTTCCACATGCCTAAAGCCTGATTGATGAATAAGTAATATACTGCAATAGCACCAATAGCTATCCATACAATTCCTAAAATTCTTTTTATTTTATTCATTTTATATTGTTTTAAAAGTTATTAATCGTGTGCGTTTTTATCATTCGATTTTAAGTATATTACTCCAATAATCAAACAAACGCCTGCTACAATAATTGGATACCAAAGTCCTTCTAAATAAGGTTTGTCAAATGGTAATGCTTCACCTGCTTCTTTCGCTATGTCATTTGCTTTTTTTGCATTTAACGCTAAGAAAGTTGCTACAGCTGGCAACAATCCACCAAAGATACCATTTCCTACGTGGTAAGGTAAACTCATTGATGTATATCTAATTTTAGCTGGGAACATTTCTACTAAGAAAGCAGCAATAGGTCCGTAAACCATAGTTACAAATAATACCTGAATGAAAACCATCCAAATTAAATGCCATTTAATATCATCGGTAATGTTTTTAGACACTTCAGTTCCATGTTTTAAACTCACACCAGCTGGATGACATTTAGCACCTGAACCTTCAGTAAACGATTTTAATTCAACTACAGCTAATGTATCAACTTTTGCAGGTTTTTCATCTGGTTTTAAACTATTTTTAAGCTTAATAGTGTTCATAGTCACTACAGAATCTTTTTTAGTATTAAATTTAATCCAGACTTCGTTTTTAGCATTTGCTTTTGCATCAAATTCTATTGCTTTTGCAGCATAAACGGTATCAATTGTAGTATAATGGAATTTTGCCCCTGTATTATATAACGAATCCGATTTTGTAGCAATAAGAATTTTTGTATTCTTAACTGTTGGATCTTTTTTGTCTGGTGCGGTTTTAATTTCCGCTAAAGGTGCTCCAATTACTTTACAGCTATCGATAACTAACGTGTTACCATTTGCTTTCATTGATTTTTCACTTGCAGATTCAAACATTGAAGTATAAATAGGTCGGTACGCTAAAATAGCAATTAACATACCCGCCATCATAATCCATTTTCTACTCATTTTATCAGATAACCATCCGAATAATACAAAAAATGGTGTTCCTAATGCTAATGAAACCAACATAATGTTATCAGCAATATCTTTATCAATGCTCATTGTTTTTTCAATGAAACTCATGGCGTAAAACTGACCTGTGTACCAAACCACTCCTTGTCCCATTGTAGCTCCAAATAAAGCTAACAATACAAATTTGAAGTTTAATTTATTACCAAAACTTTCTTTTAATGGATTTGCAGAAACCTTACCTTCTTCTTTTACTTTAGTAAATACTGGCGATTCGTGCATGTTTTTTCTAATCACGTAAGAGATAAGAATCATTAAGATAGAAACCCAAAACGGAATTCTCCAACCCCAATCAACGAAGTCTTCTTTAGATAAAGAGTGTCTTGTGATGTAAATTACAATTAATGATATGAACAATCCTAATGTAGCTGTAGTTTGAATCCAAGACGTAAAGAAACCTCTTCGGTCTGTTGGCGAATGTTCAGCCACATAAGTAGCGGCACCACCATATTCTCCACCTAAAGCCAAACCTTGTAACAATCTTAAAATTAGCACTAATAAAGGGGCAAAAAATCCGATTGTTTCATAAGAAGGCACACAACCAATTAAAAAAGTTGCTCCACCCATTAATAATAGTGTCACCATGAACGTGTATTTACGTCCAATTAAATCACCTAATCTTCCAAAAAAATAAGGCTCCGAAAGGACGCACCACAAATCCTGCAGCAAATGTTGCTAACGTAGATAAGAATGCCGCAGTTGGATTATCTGGTGGAAAAAATTTTGTAGAAAGTAATGTAGCTAAACTTCCAAAGATATAGAAATCGTACCACTCAATCATTGTACCCATTGAGGAAGCGGAAATCACTTTCCAAATTCCTGTTGTTTTTTTATCGCTCATATTTTATTGTATTTATTAATTTATAAATTAAAATGCATACACACACGAAACCATGAATCTCATGTTTGAAACATCTTTTTTGTTTAAGTTAGCCGTACCGTTTCCGTTAGCGTTTAAATCACCCCAAGTAGCTCCAGTATATTCAATTTCTGGTGTTACTCTAAATTTATTTTGTTTGAAATCAACCCTTCCAGAAACACGCATTACTTGATCTACTACTCTAGTTCCAGAAACGCCTCTTACAAAATAAGTTGGTGTTTCACCAGCAGCTAATGTTTTTGAAGTTCCATCGTTAGTAGTCATACCAAAGAACAATCCTGGTGCTACTTTTTTATTATTACTTGCAATATCAATCCAGTATGCAGTAGTCTTATTACCTTCAAATTTCATAGGTTGTCCTGCTGATACATATCCAGTAAAACCACCTAACATCACTAAGTTATACATGTTTTTACCTGTAATACCATATGCTTTTACAGAAAATTTATCATTTGAATATTTAAAATACCCTACAACAGAAGTACTATTAACCGTTTCAGTAGTTACAATATTATTATATTTTGTTAATGGCTGTAGCGATTTAAATTCTGCACCTAAACCGGCAATCCAATTTTTATTTTTAAATTGTAATTGCCCATGTAAAGTAGGAATGGCTGAGTTTATAGATGCTGAATTTTGTGAAAGATCAGTAGTTGTAGAAACTAATGGTGTTCCACCTGTAACAGTTGCCGTAGTGAATTCTCTTTCTTTATAAGCGGTAAGTGCACCTGAAAATTCTTTTGTGAAATTTTGTTTTATTCTAACTTGAGACGCCCATCCAAAAGGATTAAACATAATTCCAGTACTAAAATTAGCTACCCCTGGAAATACTTCTGGAATAAACGTTGGATACCAAGTTTGTCCCATTGTTAATGACGTCTTAGACCAATCCATGTTAATGTAGGCATGACGCAAACGCAACAAACCAATAGTAGAAGTTGTTGAAGATTCTGTATTTCCGAAGAAATCACCTTCTAAAGTTCCTGAAATTTTTGCGCCCCAAACATTTGGACCTTTTACTTTAGTTCCTAATCGAGAAACTACTGAAAGAAAGTTTGATGCACCTGCGTCGTTTAAATCGGCACCATTTGCATCTAAAACTTCATCTAATGGATATAAGTTTAGATTATACTCTCTTACTTGAGCTGATTTTCTAGAATCCCAAATATAATCGGTTCTAATAAAGCCATACCAGCTTACATCCCATTCTTTTTCTGCCGGAACAGTTGGTACTGCTGGAGCAGATGTTGTTTGTGAAAACCCGCAATAGGTAGCCGCCACACAACATAAGGTAATTAATTTTTTCATAATTTAATATAGTTAGTATTTGATTAGTGGTGCCAAATTCTAAAAAATATTAATTTAAAAAAATTTTAATATATATAAATGTAAAGTAGTATAGTTAATCTTTAAAACGTTCCCATTTAATCAGCATAAACTTGTCACCAAGTTCAGTAATAATCATTCCAGCACCAGATAATATTTCTTTGTTTTTTAAAAATTCTACTAATTCTAAATGATTAAAAATTTTATAGGTGGGATGATAATTAGAATTTTCGGGTTTTTTGATTTTAAATTCTTTTACCCAATTACTAATTGAAACATGAGAAACGCCAATAATACGTTCAATTTCTCTAAAACTTAATCCTTCTAGATATAATTGTAAGGCTTTAGTTACGTAGTAATCGTCAATTTTTTTGCCTAATTTATTAACGCTAAAAAAATAATTGCACGGTTTACACAAATAACGTTGTCTGTTTTTGACAATACCACTCTTAACAATCTGATTATTTTGACATTTTGGACAGGCTAAAATCTCCATATATATAAATTTTGCATAAATATACTAAATTAGCAATATAATAAAATAGAATTCGTATTTTTTTATATTTTTATTTTGTTACTCCTAAAAAATAATAGAAATAATTATATAAAGTACAAAAAAAAGCGTAACCCGTACGCTTTTATAATTCAAATGTAGTATATTTTATTAAAAAGCTATCAATTCTTTTAGAGTTATTTCAAAACGTGCTTTTGGCAAATATTGATCTTCAATAGCTTTTACAAATGGAATTGGGGTTTCTAAACTTCCAACTCGTCTTACGGGAGCATCTAAATATTCAAAACAATTTTCCATAATTAAAGCTGAAATATCACTTGAAATTCCGCCAAATAACGTATCTTCTTGCAAAATGATACATTTACCAGTTTTCTTAACTGAGGTAAAAATAGTAGCTATATCCAAAGGCTGCAAGGTTCGTAAATCTAAAACATCTGCAGAAATTTCAGGGTTTTTAGCTAAGGTTTCTAACGCCCAATGCACGCCAGCTCCAAACGAAATAACAGTAATATCCTTACCTTCTTTTAATAAAGCAGCTTTACCTAAAGGAATCGTGTAATAATCGGTAGGGACTTCCTGATGAATACTTCTATACAATTGTTTGTGTTCAAAAAACAAAACTGGATTTGGATCGTTAATGGCTGTATTTAATAAACCTTTTACATCATATGGGAAAGCCGGATATACCACTTTTAAACCAGGTGTTTTAGTAAACCAAGCTTCATTGGTTTGAGAATGAAAAGGTCCCGCTTGCGTACCACCACCACAAGGCATACGTACTACCACATCGGCTTTTTCATTCCAACGGTAATGTTGTTTGGCTAATAAGTTTACAATTGGATTAAACCCAGTTGAAACAAAATCTGCAAATTGCATTTCTACAATAGCTTTGCATCCGTTTATAGATAAACCCATTCCGGTAGAGACTACAGCACTTTCACATATTGGGGTATTCCTTACGCGTTCTTTACCAAATTCAGCTACAAAACCATCTGTGATTTTAAATGCACCACCATATTCTGCAATGTCTTGACCCATAATTACTAATTCTGGGTACCGTTGCATAGATTGTCTTAGCGAATGCGAAATCGCATCGATAAAACGAATATTTTCTGTAGCTTCCGATGGGTTTATTTCTTCATGAATATAAGGTGCATAGACATCATTTAATTCTTCATCTAGATTAGCTACTACTTCTTCTGCTGTTTGAGTAATTGCCCAATGTTCCTCTATTTCTGCTTTAATTGCTTCACGAATTTGTAAATCTTCTGTTTCAGACAAAACATCGGTTGCTACTAAATATTTTCTATAATTTTCGATAGGATCTTTTTCTGCCCATTCATCCATTAATTCTTGTGGGACATATTTGGTACCACTCGCCTCTTCATGCCCTCGCATTCTGAAGGTTTTAAACTCTAACAAAACAGGACGAGGATGGGCAAGCATTGAAGCTTTTAATTCTGAAATTTTAGTATACACTTCTAAGATATTATTACCATCAAGTACATGGCTTTCCATTCCGTAACCTATACCTTTATCTGCTAAGTTTTCACAACGATACTGTTCGTTTGTTGGTGTAGAAAGTCCATACCCATTATTTTCAATCACAAACAATACTGGTAAATCCCATACTGCGGCAATATTTAATGCTTCATGAAAATCACCTTCTGAAGTAGCACCTTCACCAGTAAACACAGCGGTTACTTTACCATTTTGCTTTAATTTATTTGCCAAAGCAATTCCGTCTGCCACCCCTAATTGCGGACCCAAATGGGAAATCATTCCAATTATTTTATATTCTTGTGTACCGAAATGAAAACTTCTGTCTCTTCCTTTTGTAAAACCCGTTTTTTTTCCCTGCCACTGTGAAAATAATCTATGTAAAGGAATATCCCGTGAAGTAAAAACACCTAAGTTTCTATGCATTGGCAAAATGTACTCGTCTGCCTCTAAAGCACAAGTAATTCCTACAGAAATGGCCTCTTGTCCAATACCAGAAAACCATTTTGATACCTTACCTTGACGTAATAAAATCAGCATTTTTTCCTCGATTAATCTAGGCTTTACTAATTTTTTATATAATTGAAGTAGCGTTTCGTTTGTTACATTTTGTCTATCAAAAGTCATAATATATTTTGAATGAAATTTTCTTCAAAAGTAATAAAAATAACATTTTAAAAGAATTAAGTTAGAATAATTATTTAATAATCCAGTAAATTAATTTTTACATAATCCTATATCAAAAGTGTAGTTGTAAATAGTTTTTTGTCATTACTATTTATAGTGCTATCTTTGTGTAATTAAAATTTAGCACATATGTCGTTACGATACAGATTAGCTTTTTATATATTCGGATTATTAATTGGGTTTTACTTTGTAGGGGAATTTTTATCTGCAAAAGCCACTTCACGTGGGGTTACATTTTGTTATTTTCCAAATTGCAGAGTCATAAAAGATATTAGAAGCAAACCGTTTAAAACATCAGCAACCGTTGATAGTATTTTTGCAAAAAAAACAACCAATATGAAAGCTATTGATGCAGCAATTTCTAATGGCGATGTTGATTTTTCTAAAAGTAACATTCCTTATAAAAATGGAAAAAAATACATCATTGAATCTCAATTAGCTGAAAATAAAAAAGTTACACTCACTATCATTAACGAAACAAATAAAGTAATTTTAGAGGATATAAAATTTAATTAATTATTTTTTATTTTTATTTGGATATCTATATTTAGAGTGTATATTTGCACTCGTATTACGTAAGTAGTGCATTTTATTGGGGCGATTAGCTCAGCTGGTTCAGAGCACCTCGTTTACACCGAGGGGGTCGGGGGTTCGAACCCCTCATCGCCCACAAACAATTAACTCCTTAAGAAATTAAGGAGTTTTTTTATTCGATATAGTTTCGTAAACAGTATAAGATTTATTTTTTATTAGAAAATCAACAGGTTTCTTTACCAAAAACACACTAAAAACATTACTACTGTTTTTTATTTCAAAAAAAGCCTGCTCAATTTCTTGAGCAAGCTTTAAAGATTTTATTTCGAAAAGGATTATTTTTTAATCACTCGAATAAATTTAGTATTTG
>RDXY01000037.1 GCA_004293045.1 Flavobacteriia bacterium
TACATTGATTCCTTAGCGGAAGACGAAAGTATATTGGTGCTTTTAGAAAAAACGTCTAATTTACATCATCCTTCATTTATAGATAGAATTGATACCTTAATTTCCACGTTTTCTGAAGAAGACAAGTTCAATTTTCAACCCGATATTTTGTTAACTTTTGGAGGTATGGTAGTTTCTAAACGAATAAAATCGTTGTTGAGAAATTATCAGCCAACCCTACATTGGCATGTAGATAAAATTAGAGCGTATGATACATTTGGTTGTTTGTCGCAACATTTTAAAACAAATAGTACGAGTTTTTTAAGCCAATTATTAGCTGAAAATAATGTGGTAGAATCAAAGTACCAACACGATTTTCAATCCATTTGGCAAGATAGATTAGTAAAGCATCAAAAGTATATGTCTGAAATTCCATTTTCAGATTTTAAAGTTTTCGATTTCTTAAGTCGAAATTTACCTAAAAATATTCAGTTACAAGTTAGTAATAGTTCACCAATACGTTATTTACAGTTGGTACCTTGCCATAAATCTATTGAGGTGTTTTGTAATCGAGGTACTAGTGGCATTGATGGCAGTACATCAACGGCAATTGGTGCGGCTGTAGCAAATAAAAAACCTACAATCTTAATTACTGGTGATATAAGTTTTCTGTACGACAGCAATGCGTTATGGAATAATTATATTCCGAAGCATTTCAAAATTATTTTAATTAATAATAGTGGAGGAGGGATTTTTAGAATATTACCAGGACATCAAGAAACGGAAACGTTCAATACTTTTTTCGAAACGTCTCATCATTTAACAGCAGCACATTTAGCAAAAATGTATGCTTTTGAGTATAACTCAGTTCAAAACGAAACCGAATTGTATGCTATTTGGGATGCTTTTATATCAAATCAAAGCACGCCTTCAATTTTAGAGATTTTTACTCCTGAAAAAATAAATGATATTGTTTTATTAGATTATTTTAAGAAGTTGTAATTCAGATTCTTAGATATATATTTAATATAAAATCCTCAATACTATTGAGGATTACATTCTATTTTTTTCCGTCTTTAAATTTAAATTTTTCAACCGGATTTTGTTTGGCTGGTTTTTTATCGTTACCAAATTTATTTTTTCCAAACGCTGGTTTTTTATCTGAATTTTCACCTGTTTTTGGTTTAAATTCTTTTTTATTGCCAGTTCTTGGTTTGTATTGTGTTTTACTATCCGTTTTATTATAAGGTTTTTTCGGTTCGTAAATCGTATTATCTGTTCGTTCTGTTTGTGTTTCGTAATTTTTATGTGTTTTTATTACGTCACGTGGGTTTTTCGGATTTTCCTTCGTACCACGTAAATGGATGATTAATCCGTTTAAGAAATTACGTAGTACTTGGTCGCCACATTCCATAAAATTAGCGTGGTCTTCCGCTCGGAAAATATCACCTAATTCGCCTTTCGACATTTTAAAATCGACTAAATTTAAGATTTCTACTATTTGGTCGTCACGTAATTGTAAAGCCACACGTAGTTTTTTGAAGATATCGTTGTTGTTCATTTTATGGTTTGTTATTCGTTATTCGTTATTCAATTTTATTAGAAAAGCCAAAGATACGCTTTTGCAAACGCATTTCGCCATAATTTTTCGTTATGTTCGCCCTCTTTTATGATTACGGATTTATTTAGCTTTTTGCATTCACAACGTTTTGAATTTATGAGCGTTTCCATTTCTTTCATATCCGAAACCATTGCGCCGCTATCTTCTTTATCACCACAAAGCAAATAAATTTTGGTAGTAAATTTTGGTGTGTCTTCCATTTTTCGGAAAATTTCTTTTTTGTTAATCCAAAAGGCAGGGGAGAAGCAACCAACTTTTCCAAAAACCGCTGGATATTGTAAAGCCGCATAAAACGAAACCAATCCGCCAAGTGAACTGCCCCAAATACCTGTGTTTTTTGCATTTGTTTTGGTTCTGTAGGTTGTGTCAATATGAGGTTTTACTGTTTTTACAATAAATTCTAAGTAGGCATGGGCATTTCCGCCGCCATATTTTTCGTTTTTATAAGGAGTAAGTTCGTCGATTCTTTTTTCATTTCCATGTTCAATGCCAATGATAATTACTTTTGCTTTTAAGCTATCTAAAGTTTCTTCAATGTTCCATTCTCCCGCATAAGAAGCGGCAGCATCAAATAAATTTTGCGCATCGTGCATATAAATTACTGGATATTTTTTATTTGATTTTGCGTAATTTAGCGGTAAATACACCCAAATTTTCTTTTTAGTTTGTAGTTGTGGCGCGTCTATTTCAAAGGTTGAAAATCGCTTTTGTGCTTCTGTTTTTGTAATAGAAATCAAAAAAAAGAATAGAAATAGTCTTAAAAATTGTTGCATTTTTTTATATTTGAAGAATAGTATAAAAGTAATAATTTTGATGGAAACTACTCAAGAAAAAATTAGTTTGTTGCAAGAAATGATTTCGTTTGCATTAATTGACGGCGAATTACACGATAAAGAATATGATTTTATTGAAATTGTAGCGTATGAATTGGGTATTGATAAAGTTACTTTATTGAAACTATATGAAAATAAAGGTGAAGTTAAAGTAATAAAAGACGAAATGAACCGAATTTGTCAGTATTATCGTTTGGCTTTATTAATGCGTTGTGATAATGTTTTACACGAACGTGAAATTATAAAAATTAATGAAATTGGTATTCATATGTGTCTAAATCCCTTTGCGATGAAACGCGTTTTAAAACTAATTGAAGAATCGCCAAATCATATTGTTGACGCACATACATTAATTGCTATTTTCAGCGAACAACTGAATTAGGTTTTTTTAACTTAATGCTAAACGCTTAGTGATTTATTACTTAATCGGAACCCAAACTTCTTCTTCGCTTTCAGGGTTTTCGTGACCAAGATAGTTATCGCCTAATACTTCAAAATGGGGTTTGTTGTCTAATTGAAACCCCGAATTTGGTAACCATTCAGCATAAATATATTGAGCTGTTTGAGTAAACATTTCTGTATTTCCTTTATGAAGAAAAACTGCGTATTTTCCTTCAGGAATCATTAATTTTTCAAAACCTTCTGGAATATTTTCAAAATCGTTAATTTCTATTGCTGCCCATTTTGTAAAAAGGGTTTCTGGAGTAAAGTTGGTAAAATAATTTTCAGGATAGTTTTGTAAAGAAAATAAATCTGCACTCACTGCGTTTTTAATTTCTTTTAATCGAGGCATAAATAATTGCCAGATGGTTTGTGTTTTGTTATCTAATAAAGACGTTTCAATAGAAAAACCAATTAGTTTTTTAGGTGCTATATTTACTATTTTTGGAGTCATTTTCTAAAAAAAAATAAAGATAAAAAAAATTCCATCATAATAAAAACATTTACATTGTTATACAGGTTCCGCATACAAATCAAATTCTGTGGCATCTATGATTTTTAAATTTACGAAATCACCTGTTTTTAAATAAAATTTGGATGCGTCAATTAATACTTCATTATCTACATCAGGACTGTCAAATTCCGTTCTTCCAACAAAATGTTCGCCTTCTTTTCTATCAATTACACATTTATATGTTTGTCCAATTTTTTCTTGATTTAATTCCCAAGAAATTTGTGCTTGGATATCCATAATTTGTGCTGCTCGGTCTTGTTTTACTTCTTCAGGAACATCGTCTTCTAATAAAAAGGCGTGCGTGTTTTCCTCGTGAGAATAGGTAAAGCAACCCAAACGTTCGAAACGCATTTCTGAAACCCAATTTTTAAGAATATTGAAATCTTCTTCCGTTTCACCAGGATACCCTACAATTAAAGTTGTTCTAATAGTCATTTCTGGAACGAACGTTCTAAATTCTTGAATTAAATTCGTTGTTTTTTCTTGAGTAGTTCCGCGACGCATCGATTTTAAAATGCTATCTGAAATATGTTGTAGCGGAATGTCTAAATAGTTGCAAATTTTTGGCTCGCGTTTCATTACTTCTAAAACGTCCATTGGAAAACCAGTAGGGAAGGCGTAATGTAATCGAATCCATTCAATTCCTTCTACTTTTACTAAGGCTTCCAATAGTTCGGCTAAGTTTCTTTTTTTGTATAAATCTAAACCGTAATAAGTTAAATCTTGTGCAATTAAAATTAATTCTTTAACGCCGTTTTTTGCTAATTTCTCCGCTTCAATCACCAAATGTTCAATAGGAGTAGATTTGTGTTTTCCTCTCATTAATGGAATGGCACAAAAACTACAAGGTCGGTCACATCCTTCCGCAATTTTTAAATAGGCGTAATTTTTAGGCGTAGTGGTTAAACGTTCTCCAATTAATTCGTGTTTGTAATCGGCACCTAATGCTTTTAATAATAAAGGCAATTCAGTAGTGCCAAAAAACTGGTCTATATTTGGAATTTCTTTTTCTAAATCGGGTCTGTAACGCTCAGATAAACAACCTGTAACAAAAACTTTGTCTACTAAACCTTGTTCTTTTTTATCGGCATATTCTAAAATCGTATTTACCGATTCTTCTTTTGCATTATCAATAAATCCGCAAGTATTAATTACTATGATATTTCCTTCGTCTTTGGTAGCTTCGTGTGTTACTTCTTTTCCGTTGGCACGAAGTTGTCCCATTAAAACTTCACTATCATACACGTTTTTAGAACAACCTAATGTAATGACGTTGATTTTATTTTTCTTTAAAGACTTGGTTCTCATAGTTATTGTTTTATTTCAGGGTGCAAAATTAATAAAAAAATGTCGCTAAACTTGAAGTAAAGCGACATTTGTGAAATATTAGTGTGAAATTTAAAAATTCACTACATAGGTTAAAGTTACATTATTGTTGTAATTTTTAATTCTTGCAGGGTCATTTAGTCCAGAAGTTAAAAGTACTTCTGTTCTGGCACGATGTTCATTAGTATACGAAATATCTAATTTAGAATTACCAAAATTATATCCTAAACCACTAGAATAACTCATTAAATCACCGAAAGCTAGATCTACTTTATACGGACTTTTTTCAAATCGATAACCGCCTCGAACACTCCATTGTTTTATTTTGTATTCTCCTCCAATTCGTAATTCATAATTGTCTTGTAATTCGTTTTTAATTTGTGTATTTATACTGCTATAAATAATTTCTTTAGTAGGTCTAAATTGTGTATTTGCATAGTTTTTACTGATATAATCCACACTTAACAATCCTTTTTTACCAAACAAAACAGTTGCACTACTAGTTAATATACTCGGTGTTTGAATTTTATAAGTTGGATATACGTTCACTGCATTTGGATTTACAAATGCTTGATTCATCGATGTGTTTGTAGCATTGTAATAATTAGAAGAAATACTTTGAGTTAACTCATCATTTAAGCGATACCAAGTTGGTGTTTCGTATGCCAATCCTAAACGAATATTTTTATTTGCTTTATAAATGGCCCCAAAATTCATAGAAAAACCAGAACCATAAGTATATAATTCATTATTGAATCGTGCTGTGTCAATGCTAAATCCTGTGGAATAAAAAGGGTTTAAATTGCTTTCGTATAAAGAAGAAGTTCTTAAATAATCTGTAAAATGAAAATTCATATTCATACCTACATATAATCTATCTTCATAGGCACCAGAAAAGTTCATGGTAAATTTTCCATTGTATCCTTTAGCTTGAATGGTATTTTTATGAAAATAATTTCCTCCAGAAGGCACATTCGTGTAATAATAATCTCCTGCCGAATCATAATCAATTAGGTATGAATCATAACCTAAAAGGGCTTGCTGGTCAATAAAATCTAAATCTTCATAATAATTTCCTGCAATATTCCCTGATCTAGCATTTGCAAAACGCAAGAAATAACTGTCCATTGAATTATATGCATTTGTCCCTTCACTTACAATAAAGTCATCAAAATTATTGGCGTTTTCATAATTTAACCCTAAAGCAAATTTTTTCCAACCACTTTTTGATTGACTATCATTAAAAACAAAAACTGCACCCAATTGATTGATGTCTAAAGAATTTTCATTGGTTTTACTATTTGTCCCAAAATAACTAGCCGTATTGCTTTTGTTAAAGCTAGACAGTGATATGGTAGCTTGATTATAATTGAAAATTGAAGATCCAGCCGGATTACTATTTATAGCTGACAAATCGCCTCCAACCGCTCCAAATGCACCCCCCATTGCTCGGTATCGGGCAGTTCCATTTAAATTTTGTATCCCATAACGCAATGCGTCTGTCATGGTAGTTTCTTGCGCATTAATTGTAAAAGCACTTCCAAGTAATAAAGAAAATAGTATCTTTTTCATAAATGTATTATTATATTTTTTTAAGAAACCTGCTTGTGTTTTTTAACAGGCTTTATGAGTTTTTTATCTTCCTCCACGACCGCCACCGCCAGATCTTCCACCTCCAGCAGAGCCACCTCCGCCAAATCCTCCCGAACTTCTTCCGCCACCAAAGTCGGAACTTCTTGGTGTAGATATGGTTCTAGGGGTATCATTACTAGGCGTATATGTTCTTGGTTCTGAAGTTTGACTTCTCGGAGTTCCAGTATTTGTATTTCCTCTCGGATTATAAGTTCTTGGATCTGAAATAGGCGCTCTAGGAGTACCGGTACTTGTATTTCCTCTTGGATTAAAAGTTCTCGGTCCAGTAACATTTTCTCTAGGTTGTCCAATTTGAGTTCTTGGATTTCCAATATTATTTCCTACTCTTCCCGAAGCCATTCTTCCCGAATTACCATTAGTATTTATATAGCCACCTCGAGGTCCGTTATTATGTACCACATTTCTGCCGCCACCATACCAACCATTTCCATACCAACCATTGTACCAACCATTTCCGTAATACCCTCCATAGTAACCACCATAAAATCCGTTACCCCAATAAGGTCCGTAATAGCCACCGTACCAGTTGTTAAAACCCCAACCATTTCCGTACCAGCCATTTCCGTAAAAATTATTCCAACCCCAGCCGTTACCATACCACCAGTTATTATAACCCCAACCGTTTCCGTACCAACCATTACCATACCATCCCGAATTTCCGTAAACATTTAAAGTGATATTGCTGGTTTGGTTTTCTCCCCAACCTCCATATCTAGATCCGTTTTCTTGAACATATACCGTGTCGGGTGTTGATTTATAATTATCTACGTCAGTTAATACTTCTGTAGGACCAAACTCTTCTTTCATGCTTTTAAATTGTTGTGCATAAGAGCTGCTATTTGAGCCTGTGTATGTTTCGTTTTGTACTATTCGTTTTGCTTTTTCTGAATTATCAGGACCATACACGCCATCATCATCATAATACGATGAATTTTGGTACGAACCACAACTTACTATTGTGATAGTAACCACAACTAGACTTAATAATCTAAGTGTTTTTAGCTGAAAAATGCGATTTGTTTTCATATATATAAATTTTTATTGTTGGTCTTTACAAAATTAAGTAGTTTTGTACCACTAAAGTAATACAAATAAAACAAATTTTGTGCCAATATTATAAAAATGAGTAAAAATTTAACAACTAGAAGCGAAGATTATTCTGCATGGTATAACGAATTGGTCGTAAAGGCTGATTTAGCTGAGAATTCAGGTGTAAGAGGTTGTATGGTAATAAAACCCTACGGCTATGCAATTTGGGAAAAAATGCAAGCGGAATTAGATAAAATGTTTAAAGAAACAGGTCATAGTAATGCTTATTTTCCATTATTTGTGCCAAAAAGTATGTTTGAAGCGGAAGAAAAAAACGCAGAAGGCTTTGCAAAAGAATGTGCTATTGTTACTCATTATAGATTAAAAAACGATCCGGATAAACCAGGTAAATTAATGGTTGATCCTAATGCTAAGTTAGAAGAAGAACTTATTGTCCGCCCAACATCTGAAGCTATTATTTGGAGTACTTATAAAGGTTGGGTGCAATCTTATAGAGACTTACCTTTGCTAATTAATCAGTGGGCAAATGTAGTACGTTGGGAAATGAGAACACGTTTGTTTTTAAGAACTGCCGAATTTTTATGGCAAGAAGGTCATACCGCTCATGCTACAAAGGCAGAAGCATTAGAAGAATCAGAAAAAATGATGCACGTATATGCTGATTTTGCTGAAAATTTTATGGCTATTCCAGTTGTAAAAGGATTAAAAACAGAAACAGAACGTTTTGCTGGTGCAGATGAAACGTATTGTATAGAGGCTTTAATGCAAGACGGAAAGGCATTACAAGCTGGAACTTCGCATTTTTTAGGACAAAATTTTGCCAAAGCATTTGATGTAAAATTTACTAATCAAGAAGGAAAACAAGAGTATGTTTGGGGAACGTCTTGGGGAGTTTCTACTCGTTTAATGGGTGCTTTAGTGATGACACATTCCGATGATAATGGTTTGGTATTGCCTCCAAATGTAGCGCCCATTCAAGTAGTTATTGTTCCAATTTTTAAAACAGATGAAGAATTTAATAAAATTTCTGAAGTGGCAAATGGTTTAGTGGCGCAACTTAAAAAATTAAATATTTCTGTTAAATTTGATAACAGAACTACTCAAAAACCTGGCTTTAAATTTGCTGAATGGGAATTAAAAGGCGTACCTGTTCGTTTAGCAATTGGTCCGAAAGATTTAGAAAATGGTACTTTTGAAGTGGCACGAAGAGATACTTTAACTAAAGAAGTAAAGCCATCAGAAGGAATTGTATCTTATATTCAAGATTTATTAGAGCAAATCCAGAAAGATTTATTTAATAAAGCCGTAGACTACCGAACTGCTCATACAACGGAAGTAAATTCTTTTGAGGAATTTAAAGAAGTGTTGGAAAATAAAACAGGTTTCGTGTCGGCACATTGGGATGGTACTGCAGCCACTGAAGAGAAAATAAAAGATTTAACAAAAGCAACTATTAGATGTATTCCATTAGATAGAGTAGAAGAAGTTGGAGTTTGTATTTTCTCAGGAGCACCATCAAAAGGAAGGGTTTTATTCGCAAAAGCGTATTAAGCGATTTAAGATTTGGAATTTGAGATTTGGAATATAATTTTCAATAAATGTCTTATAAATAAAGCATAAAACGAAGGTTTTCAAAAAAACTGAAAATTTTCACATTAGGTCTTGCACAAATAAAAAATAGTTGTATTTTTGCACTCGCATTACGGAAATGTAATGGTCCGTTCGTCTATCGGTTAGGACGCCAGGTTTTCATCCTGGTAAGAGGGGTTCGATTCCCCTACGGACTACACTGTTTTTACTGAAACATTAAATCAGTTACTGGTCCGTTCGTCTATCGGTTAGGACGCCAGGTTTTCATCCTGGTAAGAGGGGTTCGATTCCCCTACGGACTACAAATTAGTTTTGAAATGGTTTTATGAAATGGGTTTTGGTGTCTCCTTTACTTGTTTTGTTAGTTAAAACTGAAGTGATTGACTTTAAAATCAATTGTGGGAGGCTTTTCTTATTTTTCTACTAATATATAAAATAGTTATTTACATTTAAAATATAAAAAAATGGCAAATCATAAGTCGGCTTTAAAAAGAATTAGAAGCAACGAGAAAAGAAGAGTATTGAACAAATACCAACACAAAACTACACGTAATGCTATTAAAGCAATTCGTTTAGCAACTGTAAAAGCAGAAGCTGCTGCGAAATTACCTATTGTGATTTCAATGATTGACAAGTTAGCTAAGAAAAATATTATTCATGCTAATAAAGCGTCAAACTTAAAATCTAAGTTAACAAGATTAGTTGCTAAATTATAATAGCAAATAAAATAATTTAAAAGTCCTGATGAAAATCAGGGCTTTTTTTGTTTAATATCCTCTTTCAATCTGTTTCCTGAAGTTCTTGAAGGCAACACAATTGTAATATTATACCAAAAGATATAAAGGTTAGTGTCTTGAAAACGAAACATTTTGCTTATAAATTTATTAAAATGTAAACTAAATGAATAGTTGTTTGAATATCAAGATAATAAACGTACCTTTGCACTTTCAAAAAAAGAATATATGTCATCTATTAGAAACATTGCAATTATTGCCCACGTTGACCACGGTAAAACTACATTGGTTGATAAAATTATGTATCACTGTCAATTGTTCCGTGATAACGAAAATACTGGAGATTTAATCTTAGATAATAACGACTTAGAGCGTGAAAGAGGTATTACAATTACTTCTAAAAACGTTTCAGTTTCTTATAAAGGAACTAAAATTAATATTATTGATACCCCAGGTCACGCCGATTTTGGTGGAGAAGTAGAGCGTGTATTAAACATGGCCGATGGTGTATGTTTGTTAGTAGATGCTTTTGAAGGACCAATGCCACAAACGCGTTTTGTATTACAAAAAGCTATCGATTTAGGTTTAAAACCTTGCGTAGTTATTAATAAAGTAGATAAAGAAAACTGTACGCCAGAAGAAGTTCACGAAAAAGTATTCGACTTAATGTTTGAATTAGGCGCTACAGAAGCACAATTAGATTTCCCAACCGTTTATGGTTCAGCTAAAAATAACTGGATGTCTGATCATTGGGAAAATGTAACGGATAATGTTGAAGCCTTATTAGATATGGTTATCGAGCATGTACCTGCTCCAAATGTTGGACAAGGAACGCCTCAAATGTTAATTACATCTTTAGATTTCTCAGCCTTTACAGGTCGTATCGCGATTGGTAGATTAGAAAGAGGTGAATTAAAAGAAGGAATGAACATTTCGTTGGTAAAACGTGATGGTACTATTACAAAATCAAAAATTAAAGAATTACACACTTTTGAAGGGTTAGGTCGTAAGAAAGTAGAAAGTGTAATTGCTGGAGATATTTGTGCTATTATTGGTGTAGATGGTTTTGAAATTGGCGATACTATTGCCGATTTTGAAAATCCGGAAGCATTAACTTCTATTGCCATTGACGAACCAACAATGAGTATGTTATTTACCATTAACGACTCACCATTCTTTGGTAAAGAAGGTAAATTTGTAACGTCTCGTCATATTAGAGAAAGACTAGAAAAAGAATTAGAGAAAAATTTAGCCATGAGAATGGGTGAAACGGACTCAGCAGATAAATTCATGGTTTTTGGACGTGGTGTATTACACTTATCAGTTCTTATTGAAACTATGAGAAGAGAAGGTTACGAATTACAAATTGGACAACCACAAGTTATCATTAAAGAAGTTGATGGTGTTAAATGTGAGCCAATTGAGGAGTTAACTATTGATTTACCTGAAAGTTTATCCGGTAGAGCGGTAGAGTTTGTAACTTTACGTAAAGGTGAAATGTTAAGCATGGAAACTAAAGGGGAACGTATGATTATTAAATTCAATATTCCATCTCGTGGAATTATTGGATTACGTAACCAATTACTTACTGCTACTGCAGGTGAAGCTATTATGGCTCACCGTTTTATAGGATATGAACCGTATAAAGGAGAAATTTCTGGACGTAACAAAGGGTCGTTAATTTCTATGGAAAAAGGAAAAGCAATACCTTATTCAATTGATAAATTACAAGATAGAGGTAAGTTTTTCGTGGAACCAAATGCTGAAATTTACGAAGGTCAGGTAATTGGTGAAAACTCTCGTGGTGATGATATGTGTGTAAACGTAACGAAAGAGAAAAAACAATCTAACGTTCGTTCATCAGGAAATGATGAAAAAGCTAGAATTATTCCTCCAGTGATTTTCTCATTAGAAGAAGCTTTAGAATACATTCAAAAAGATGAATATGTGGAGTGTACACCAAAATCTATTCGTTTAAGAAAAATTTATTTAACGGAAACGGAAAGAAAACGTACTAAAATATAATTAGATTTTATATAAATACTAAACCACGAATTTCAATTGATTTTCGTGGTTTTTTTTATTTATAAAAATAATATTTTGTAAGATTTTGCTCAATCAAATGTTAAAAGTTCTAACTTTGTTAGCATAAAACGAAAACCCATGGAAATTAAATTAAAAAACGGAATTGATAGATTAGAGTTTGGTATGACTCCAAAATACGTAGAAGCGTTATACGGAAAACCAAATAAGACATTTACAGATGACGAAAACAATACGATTTATGTGTATAACAAAGAACGTATGAAGTTAACTTTTTATGTAGAGGAAGACATGAAATTGGGATATATTACTACTACACATCCAGAAATCAAATTATTTGGGACTACCATAATAAATAAAGCGTGGGATATAGTAAATGGCGATTTAGCACTCAACAAAGTTACCAAATTTGAAAAGGATTCAGAAGAAGGAGTTGATATTTATTTTAACGAAGACAATTGGTTATTTTTTCACGTCGATTATGACGAAGTAGTTGAGGTTGAAATTGGTGCCATCATCAACGATAAAGACGAATTTGAATGGAAATTTAGAGGATAAAAACAAAAAAGGCAAACTTCTAATTCAGAGAGTTTGCCTTTTTTTATTTCTAAAGATTACTATTAATTATTTACTTTTTTTTGCGAAGCATATACAAAGTAAAAGCCTAAAATAATAAATGGAATACTAAGCCATTGCCCAGTTGATAAAGCATTGAACATTGGGTATTCTTCAAAGCCACCTTGACTGTCTTTTACAAATTCCACAAAGAAACGTACTGACCAAAGTAACACTAAAAATGTTCCAAATAATAATCCTGGTTTGTTTCTAGCATCCGTTTTCCAATACATATAAAACAAGATAAAAAATACAGGCACATATAATATAGCTTCAAATAATTGTGCTGGATATCTGTATGGAATTTTATCTAAAATACCTTTAAACTGAATGTCTTTTGCAATAGCGTTATAAGCCTGTGTACCGTCTGGAATATTAGTCAATTGCGAGGCTACTTTTGGAGGCAAATTATCTTCACCTTTCACAAATTTCATAGCCATAAAAGTATCTTTTGTAGTTACTTTTCCAAAAATTTCAGAATTCATAAAATTTCCTAAACGAATAAAAACAGCTCCAGAAGCTACAGGAATTACAATTCTATCTAAAATCCATAATAACGGACGTTGTAAAACTTTTGTTTTGATGTAGTACATCGTAATGATTATGGCTATTGCCGCACCATGACTAGCTAATCCACTAAAACCAGTAAAATGTAATCCGCCAATTGTACTTATTGGTAGTAATATACTTATGGGATCTTGTGAAAATAATTCAGGTTGATAAAAAATTACATGCCCTAAACGTGCTCCAAGCATGGTAGCCACAATTGTGTATACAAATAAATTATCTAATTTTTCTACAGATTCATTTTCTCTTTGGAAGATATATTTAGTAATGTACCAGCCCAAAGCAAATGCAATTACCCACGTTAAGCTGTAAAAACGAATCATAAAAAAACCTAAATCGATGCCTTCTGTTGGATTCCAAATCATAATTTTTTTGTTATTTTTAGTTTATTGTTTTTTGCTATTGTCATTGTCATTGCTATTGTCATTGTCATTGCTATTGCTATTGTCATTGCTATTGTCATTGCTATTGCTATTGTCATTGTCATTGTCATTGCAATTGTCATTGCCATTGTATCATGGAACGGGATCGTAACCGCTTTTCCCCCATGGGTGACAACTTATAATTCTTTTAAATGCTAACCAACTTCCTTTTAAAACACCATGTTTTTCTAATGCTTCTTTACTGTAACTTGAACAAGTAGGCACAAACCTACAAGTTGCTGGAGTTAATGGCGAAATTACAATTTGATAAAATCGAATAATTACTATAAATGGAAAAATTAATAGTTTCTTCATAATTTATATTTCGTAAATCGTAAATCCCAATTCGTAAATCCCAATTCGTAAATCCCAATTCGTAAATCCAAAATTACAATGTAAAACTCGTTCCGTCTTTTCCGTCTTTCAATTGAATGTCTAAATCAGCTAATTTATCTCTAATTTCATCTGACAAAGCCCAGTTTTTATTTGCTCTAGCTTCCATTCTCATTTCAATTAGCATTTCAATTACGCTTCCTAATTTATTGTTATTTCCTGCTGCTTTTTTATTCGTTAATCCTAACACATCAAAAACAAAAATTTCTACTGTTGTTTTTAATTCAGCTAAATCTGTTGCAGTTATTGTTTCTTTCTTGTCTTTTAATACATTAATAATTCTAACCGCTTCAAATAATTGTGCGATTAAAATTGTCGTATTAAAATCGTCATTCATCGCATCATAACAAGCCTTTTTCCATGATGTAATATCAACTGAAGAGGTGTTACTTGTTTCAATTTTTGATACAATAGCTATGGCTTCCATCAAACGATTATAACCTTTTTCACTGGCTAACATCGCATCGTTTGAAATGTCTAAAACACCTCGATAATGGGCTTGCATAAAACAAAAACGCACGACACTTGGATTGAATTCTTTTTCGAAGAAATCGTTTTTACCTTCAATTAATTCCATGGGTAAAATGTAATTTCCAGTACTTT
>RDXY01000038.1 GCA_004293045.1 Flavobacteriia bacterium
AAAGAAGGTATTAATCATTTGCCTGCTAGGGAAGATTTTTTACGTGCTATAAGAATTGAAATTTTAGAATAGGTATTAAATCCTTGGTTTACTTAGGCCTCTGTCATATAATATTATACTTCCAGCTACAGAAACATTTAAACTTTTTTCCGATTTAAATTTTACTAAATGATGGCATTTTTCCATAGCTTTTTTGGTCATGCCGTGATCTTCTGCACCTAGTAAGTACACACAACGTTGCGGATGATGAAAGGTTTCTAAATCTTCGGCAGCAGCGTCAAGTTCAACACCAACTAATCTAGCGCCTTTAGGTAAATTTTCGTAAAACGCTTCAAAAGTATCATAATGAAAATAAGGAATCGCTTTTACAGCATTGTGTGTATCGCAAGCTTGTTTGGCATATCGTTTTCCAATGGTAAAAATAAAACTAGCCCCAAAATTTTGTGCCGAACGCCAAAGCATGCCTAAGTTTTCAGGTGTTTTTCCGTTTTGTATGCCTATACCAAAAAATTCGTTTATAAAATTGTCATTCATATTGCACAGTAAGTAAAAAGAATAGATATCCGAATTAAGTTCCTAAGTCTATTTCTTTAATTTATAGTATCCTTTGTAATTCTTTCTTATTAGTAATCGTAATTTTTTTGCCTAGTAAAGAAATCAAACCTTCTTTGTTAAATTCAGATAATAATCGAATGCAACTTTCAGTAGCTGTGCCAATTATTCCAGCTATTTCTTCACGAGATAATTGAATTTTTAAACTTCCATCTTCGTGAATACCAAATTCGGTTTCTAATTTTATTAATACTTCTGCTAAACGTTGTTTTACTGTTTTTTGTGCCAAATTTACCATGGTATCATCAGCATCTTTTAGGTCACCACAAACCGATTTCATCATATTTAAAGAAAACTGATTATTTTCATTAAAAAACTGTAATATTTCTTGTTTTGGAATAAAACAAACTTGCATGTCTTCAATAGCAATGGCACTTAAATTAGTAGATTCTTCACTAATCAAAGAACGTTGTCCTAAAAGTTCTCCTTTCTTTACAAGTTTTACTATTTGATCTTTTCCGTTATCGCTAAGTTTGGATAATTTACAAACGCCATCCTTAATACAATAGATACCATTTAAGGTGTCACCTTCGTAAAAAATTGGTTCTCCTTTTTTTATGGTGTATGATGTTTTACAATCGGCAATCCTCAATAACTCCTCTTTTTTTAATGCCTTAATAGCACTAAATTCTCTAACAATACATTGTTCGCATTTACTCATAAAATCACAATTAATTGAAGTGGCTTCAAATTTACAAATTGTATGACAAATATCATATTTTACTTATGAACAATATATAACCTTTGTATCAGGTAAAATGAGCATTATTATGGACAATAAAAATTGTTTTCATTGTGGTAAGGAATATACCGCAAAGGAAGAAATTCGATTTGACGAAAAATCATTCTGTTGTGTGGGATGCAAAACCGTATATGAAATATTTAGTCAAAATGATTTATCGTGTTATTACGATTTTCAATCGGCTCCAGGAGCTACACCACAAGAAATTAAAGGTAAATATGATTTTTTAGATGATGAAAAAATTCAATCCAAATTATTGGAATTTCAAGAAAATAGAACTTATATTGTTTCCTTATACATACCACATATTCACTGTAGCTCATGTATTTGGATTTTGGAGAATTTACAAAAACTTCAAAAGGGAATAAGTACTTCTCAGGTTAATTTTACACAAAAAAAAGTTCGAATTACTTATAATTCAGAGCAAACCAATCTTAAAGACATTGTTTATTTATTGTCATCCATTGGCTATGAACCTTATATAAGTTTAGAAAACTACGAAACAGACACAAAGCAAATTGATAGAAGTTTAATTTATAAATTAGGAATTGCTTTTTTCTGTTTTGGAAATATTATGCTTTTATCCTTTCCAGAATATTTTGAAGTGGATGAATTTTGGATTAATAAATATCGAAATTTCTTTAGAACGCTAATTTTCTTTTTATCCTTACCTTCTTTTTTATATTCGGCTAGTGGCTATTATATTTCTGCTTATAAAAGTATCAAATCAAAAATGTTAAATATCGATATTCCTATTGCTTTAGGAATACTTGTCATGTTTATACGAAGTGTAATTGACATTACTTTCGATTATGGACAAGGTTTTTTTGATAGTTTAACAGGTTTGGTTTTCTTTATGTTGTTAGGAAAATTATTTCAACAAAAAACATATGATTTTTTATCATTTGAACGCGATTTTAAATCTTATTTTCCCATAGCAGTAACGAAAATTAATCAGAATGGTGAAGAAGAACCTTGCCAGATTTACAATATTGAAAAAGGTGATAGATTAATTATTAGAAATCAAGAATTAATTCCTGTTGACGGCATATTAATTTCACCAAAAACAACTTTAGATTATAGTTTTGTAACCGGTGAAGCCGTTCCAATTGAAAAAAAATCGGGAGATAAGGTGTTTGCTGGTGGAAAACAAATCGGCGGTATTATTGAAATGGAAGTGTTGTTTTCCGTATCACAAAGTTATTTAACGCAATTGTGGAGCAATGATGTCTTTCAAAAAAAAATAGACCAGAAGCACAAATCTATAACAGATAAAGTAAGTCAGTATTTCACCCCAGCTTTACTTTTATTGGCTTTTGGATCCTTGCTTTTTTGGTTGTTTATTAATGCGTATTTAGCATTTAATGTTTTTACAGCTGTATTAATTGTTGCTTGTCCATGTGCATTAGCATTAACCGCTCCATTTACATTAGGAAATGTATTGCGTATTATGGGAAATCATAAATTATATTTAAAAAATGCGCAAGTGATTGAACAAATGGCAAAAGTTGATACGATTGTTTTTGATAAAACAGGAACGATTACCTCGTCATTAAAATCGAATATTGAATATGTAGGTGAAACATTATCGCAAGAAGAATATGCCAAAATTAAAAGTATTGTAAGAAATTCAAATCATCCATTAAGTAGAAAATTATACGAATTTTTACCGCAATTACAATTAACGGAACTAACCAATTATAAAGAAATTGTAGGCCAAGGAATGCTCGCAAATATTGCTAATATTTCATATAAAATTGGTTCCACCTCTTTAATGAATCAAAAAGATGGTTTGGAATCAGATAAAAACACTAAAGTACATGTAGAAATTGATAAGGTATATAAAGGGTATTTTATATTCAATCATCAATATAGAGAAGGTTTATATACATTATTTGAACAGTTGGATAAAAACAACTACAAAACGGTAGTTTTATCTGGTGACAATGATGGTGAAAAGGACTATTTAGAATCCGTTTTACCTCAAAATACTACATTGGTATTTCATCAACAACCAGAGCAAAAATTAGATTACATTCAAAGACTTCAAAACGAAGGAAAAAATGTAATGATGGTAGGAGATGGGTTAAATGATGCTGGCGCTTTAGCACAAAGTAATATTGGAATTGCACTTTCAGAAAATGTAAATGTCTTTTCTCCCGCTTGTGATGGTATCATGGATGCTTCGCAATTTCAAAATTTGTACTATTATATTCAGTATTCTAAAAACGCTATGAAAACCATTTATATGAGTTTTGGACTTTCGTTACTGTACAACTCAGTAGGATTAACTTTTGCTTTAACAGGTAAATTATCGCCATTGTTTGCAGCTATTATTATGCCCATGAGTGCCATTACTATTGTAAGTTTTGTAACCATATTGAGTAAGTTTTATGGAAAAAAAATCAAATTTTAAAATTTAAATTCCAAAAACAACAAACAACAAATTCCAAATCCTTAATAAAAATAATTTCATTACATGACAAATATCATATTTAATCGTATCACACTAATCTAATTTTGTTTAAAACTTATAGAGGTATGAGTATCATATATTTTCTTATAACCATTAGTATCTTAATAGCCATTGTGTTTTTAATCACGTTTATTTTCGCTGTAAAAAGCGGACAATATGATGATGATTACACACCGTCGGTTCGTATGCTTTTTGACGATGAATTAAAAAAAACTAAAACTAAATAAACATTAATTATGGAAATGCAACAATTTCGTTATGATAATAAAATCGTTCGTAATTTTATTTATGCCTCGCTACTTTTTGGGGTAGTTGGAATGTCAGTAGGACTACTGGTGGCTTTATTTTATCTTTTTCCAAATTTAACAGACGGTATTCCGTGGTTAAGTTACGGAAGATTAAGACCTTTACATACCAACGCAGTTATTTTTGCGTTTGTTGGAAATGCTGTTTTTGCAGGAGTATATTACTCTTTACAACGTTTGCTTAAAGCCAGAATGTATAGCGACTTTTTAAGTCAGGTAAACTTTTGGGGTTGGCAACTTATTATTTTAGGTGCCGCAATAACATTACCAATGGGAATTACTACTTCAAAAGAATATGCCGAATTGGAATGGCCTTTTGATATTGCTATTGCCTTAGTTTGGGTAGCGTTTGGTATCAATATGATTGGAACTATTGTGAAGCGTAGAGAACGTCATATTTATGTAGCTATTTGGTTTTACATCGCCACTTTTGTTGCAGTTGCGTTGTTACATATTGTAAACAGTATTGCAATACCTGTTTCATTAACAAAAAGTTATTCTGTTTACGCGGGTGTTCAAGACGCTTTGGTGCAATGGTGGTATGGTCATAATGCGGTTGCGTTTTTCTTAACTACACCATTTTTAGGATTAATGTATTATTATTTACCTAAAGCGGCTAATAGACCAGTATATTCATACAGATTGTCAATTATCCATTTTTGGTCGTTAATTTTCTTATACATTTGGGCAGGTCCGCACCATTTATTATATTCTACATTACCAGATTGGGCGCAAAATTTAGGAGTAGTATTTTCAATTATGCTGATTGCTCCATCTTGGGGAGGTATGATTAATGGATTACTAACTTTAAGAGGTGCTTGGGATAAAGTAAGAACAGATGCCGTTTTAAAATTCTTCGTTGTTGGAGTTACAGGTTACGGAATGGCTACTTTTGAAGGCCCTATGTTATCGCTTAAAAATGTAAATGCGATTGCACACTTTACAGATTGGATTGTGGCTCACGTTCACGTTGGTGCATTAGCTTGGAATGGTTTCATGACATTTGGTATGATTTATTGGATTATCCCAAGAATTACTAAAACAAAATTATATTCAGAAAAATTAGCCAATTTTCATTTTTGGATTGGAACATTAGGAATCATTTTATATGCTTTGCCAATGTATGTTGCGGGTTTTGTACAATCATTAATGTGGAAACAGTTTAACGAAGACGGAACGTTAGTATACGGTCAGTTTATGGATACTGTTGTTGAAATAATGCCCATGTATGCCATGCGTGCTGTAGGTGGAGTGTTATATTTAGTAGGTGTTTTAGTTGGAGTCTATAATGTAATTAAAACAGTAAAAGCAGGTGCTGCAGTTACAGATGAAGAAGCAGAAGCAGTTGCATTACCAGTAATCGCATCAAGCCGATTAAGAAATGAAAAATTACACGCTTGGTTAGAACGTAAACCGGTTCAATTTACCATTTTAACAGTTTTGGCAGTTTCTATAGGTGGATTAATTCAAATTGTACCCATGCTAATTGTAAAATCTAATATTGCTACTATTACAAGTGTAAAACCTTATACACCATTAGAATTAGAAGGTAGAGATTTATATATCAGAGAAGGTTGTAACAATTGCCACTCTCAATTGGTTCGCCCATTTAGAAGCGAAGTAAAACGTTATGGTGAATATTCTAAATCTGGAGAATATGTGTATGATCATCCATTTTTATGGGGTTCAAAAAGAACAGGTCCCGATTTAATGCGAGTAGGTGGAAAGTACCCACACAGTTGGCACTTTAGCCACATGTGGAATCCACAAGCTACTACAACAGGTTCTATAATGCCAGCCTACAAATGGATGTTTGATAATAAGAAAATGAAACACGACGACATTCAGAAAAAAATGAGTGTTATGAAAACGTTAGGTGTTCCTTATACGGATGCCGAAATTGCTAATGCATTTATAAGTATTGAAAAGCAAGCTGTAGAAATTGAAAAAGGTTTAGAAACCGATCCAAATTTCTCTAAATCGTATGCTGCAAGTAAAGAAAAAGCAAAACTTACAGGTGAAACTTTCGTACAAATGAAAGATAGAGAAATTGTAGCCTTAATTGCATACTTGCAACGTTTAGGAACGGATATTAAAGTAAAAAAATAAGGATATGTTAAAATTTGTAAAACACAATTTAGAAGGAATTAATGGTGTAGAAATTTACCCAATTATTTCATTAGTAATTTTCTTTACCATATTTATTTCCTACTTAGTGTTCGCTTTGTCTTATAGTAAAGAGCAAGTAAAAATTATGAGTGAATTACCTTTTAATGAGAAATAAAACAACAAGATTATGAGAAAATATATTCCAGTATACATTAGGTTTCCGTTTTTTTACCTAATTGTTTTTGCCTTATCAGAATATTTTATTGATTCTGGAGACCGACCAGCTTTTGTTAAATATCCTATAGTGCCATTAATGCACGTATTATTAATTTTCATTTTTATTGTCATTGAAGTAATATTAAATGCAGTAGATAATGTTTCTTACCAATTGCTTTCAGAGGAAGCAAAAGCGCAATTTGAAATTGAAAAAGCAAAACCATTTACACAATCTGAGTTTTATAAAAAATGGATCTTTAAAATTTCGGCTTTACAACCAATTGAAGACGAGAAAGACATTCAATTAGATCACGATTATGACGGAATTAAAGAACTAGATAACGGTTTACCACCTTGGTTTACAGGTTTGTTTTATGCTACAATAGTTTTTGCATTAGTATATTTAGTTCGTTTTCATATTGTTGGAGATTACACTCAAGACCAAGAATATGTAATGGATAACACTTTAGCGGAGAAACAAGTAAAAGATTACAATAAAACAGCTCCTGATTTAATGAATGTAGATAAAGTTACATTACTTACAGAGCCAGCAGCTGTTGCTGAAGGAAAAGCCATTTTTACAACCAATTGTGTGCTTTGTCATAAAGCTGATGGAGGAGGAGCAATTGGTCCAAATTTAACAGATACAAGTTGGATTTTAGGTGGTGGAATTAAAAATTTATTTAAAACAATTACCGAAGGTGGTCGACCAGGAAAAGGAATGGTAGCCTGGAAAGAAAGTTTAAAACCAACCGAAATACAAAAAGTGGCTAGTTATGTATTATCTCTTCAAGGCACAAAACCTGCTGGAGGAAAAGCACCCGAAGGGGAAGTATGGAAAGAAGATGGTGCTGCTGCAATTGCAAAAGTTGAGGTGGTAGATACGATTGCAAAAAATAAATACTAACAATTTGGGGATGCATTATTGTTTACCCAAATTTGTTAAAGCAGTAATGCAAAATAAAACAAAAGATGTCAAATATTGAAGACGATAGTTTTCGTGATTCCATTGGAACTATAAACGAAAAAGGAAAAAGAAAATTTATTTTTCCAAAGAAACCGCAAGGCAAATATTACGATAGACGAAAGTTACTAAGTTATGTATTATTAGCGTTTTTACTTTCAAGCCCGTTTATTAAAATAAATGGCAATCAGTTCTTATTGTTTAATGTGTTAGATCGTCGATTCAATATTTTTGGAATGCCATTTTGGCCACAAGATTTTTATTTGGTGGTGATTTTAATGATTACCGGAGTGGTTGGATTAACCTTATTTACTGTAGTTTTTGGTCGTATATTTTGTGGTTGGTTTTGTCCGCAAACTATTTTTATGGAAATGGTTTTCAGACGAATTGAATATTGGATTGATGGGGATAGAGGTGCTCAAATAAAATTAGAAAGCCAAGATTGGAATGCTGAAAAAATTAGAAAACGTGTATTAAAATGGTTTGTGTTTTTAATTATTTCCTTTGGTATTGCCAATGTATTTTTAGCATATTTAGTAGGAAGTGATACACTTGAAGCCATGATTGTTGAAGGGCCGTTAAGTAATGTAAAAACATTAGTGGTGTTATCCATCTTTACTGTAATTTTTTATTTTGTTTTTACTTGGTTTAGAGAACAAGTTTGTATAATTGCTTGTCCTTACGGAAGGTTACAAGGTGTATTGTTAGACAATAAATCCATTGTTGTGGCTTACGATTATGTTCGTGGAGAAAACGAAAATGGAAGAGCTAAATTTAAGAAAAATGAAGACAGAGTAGAGCAAAAAATTGGCGATTGTATTGATTGTCATCAATGTGTAAATGTTTGTCCCACTGGAATTGATATTCGTCACGGAACACAATTAGAATGTACCAATTGCACCGCTTGTATGGATGAGTGCGATTTGATGATGGAGAAAGTAAACTTACCAAAAGGATTAATACGCTACGCAAGTGAAGTAGAAATATCTAAAAAAGAAACGTTTAAATTAACCTCCAGAATGAAAGGGTATATTGCTGTTTTAGTAATTTTAACTACAGTAATGATTTCCATGATTTTATTGCGAACAGAAGTAGATACTAAAATATTAAGATTATCAGGTCAGTTGTACGAAGAAAAAGGAAAAAACATCAGTAATGTATACACCTACAGAATTATTAATAAAACGAATGATAATCTAAAAAACATAACATTTATGTTAATTCATCCAAAACAAGGTACCCTTAAGTTAGTAGGAAATTCTATTTTACATGTTGAAAAAGCCGATGCTGCAACAGGAACATTATTTGTTGAAATTCCATTGGTAATGTTAGAATCTGATAATACAAAAATTAATATAGAAGTCCATCAAGGAAATAAAATAATTGAAACTATTACTACAAATTTTTTAGGTCCAAGAACATTTAATTAAAACAACAACAATTATGAAATTTAACTGGGGAACAGGCGTGATTATAGGTTTTGGAAGTTTTATGACTTTTATTCTATTTTTTGTGTTTTTGGTACAATCAAATTCAAAATATGATAATGAATTAGTAGCTGATGATTACTACAAACAAGAGAGTAAAGTACAAGGAGATATTGAAAGTCAAAATCTTTCTAATGCCTTAAAAACTAAATTAAAAGTGGCGAAAACTGCTGAAGGGATACAAATTTATTTCCCTGAAGATATAGAGTATAAAAAAATAAAAGGAACTATTTCCCTATACAGACCGTCTAATCAAAAGTTGGATTTTGAAATGAAAATTTCTTTATCAAGTCCAATAATGCTCATACCTAATCATAAATTGATTGGCGGTCTTTGGGAAATATCTATAAATTGGCAAGTTGAGGAATTGTCGTATTTAAATAAAGAAACAGTTTATTTTTAATTTCCTATTTTGGAATTATAATATAAAGAAGATGCTTTATTCTGCGCTAATATTTGGTTTTATAAGTAGTTTACATTGCGTAGGTATGTGTGGACCAATTGCTATGATGTTACCTGTAGATAAGGATAATTCCTTAAAAAAATGGCTACAAATGGCTACTTATCAGTTGGGCAGGGTAGTAGCTTATGCTTCTTTAGGTTTGCTTTTTGGTATATTGGGTTCTGGGTTTTTCTTCGCAGGATTTCAACAACAGCTATCAATAGTTGTTGGAATTTTTATCATTATTGTTGCCATTGTTCCAGAGAAAAAATTTGCAGCCTATAATTTTTCTAAGCCAATTTATAGTATTATCAGTAAAGTAAAATCTCAATTGGGTTCACAATTTAAAAACAAAACGTTTAAATCGTTATTTTTGATTGGTCTTTTTAATGGGTATTTACCTTGCGGAATGGTTTATGTTGCTCTGTTTGGCGCTATGGCTATGAATCATATATTTTTAGGAAGTTTGTATATGATTTTATTCGGATTAGGCACCATTCCTTTAATGGCTGTTGTTGTAAATTTTTTTAAAAGCACCTCGTTTACTTTATATGCTAAATTTCAAAAAGCAATTCCTGTTTTTATGATTTTTATGGGAATATTATTTATTGTAAGAGGTTTTGGATTAAATATCCCTTATTTTTCTCCCAGTACCATGAATTTACATATTCAGTCAGAGGTGTATTGCCATTAAATTTATATTACACCGTCATTGAAAATAATTCTGTTTGAGGCGCTGCTTTTTTTAGTCTTAAATCGAAAGCCATGCAAATATTTCTAACATAAGCTTTTCCTAAATCGGTCACAGTTAATTTATTAGTTTCAATGTAAAGTAAGCCATCTAATTGCATTTCGTATAAAGAATCTAATACATCATATATTTCTGAAAAAAAGGTATCATTGTTATTCCAAGAAGTTTCAAAATGACACATTAAATTTAAAATATGTTTCCTAATTATCACATCTTCGGTAGTTAAATGATGTCCTCTAAATACAGGTAAAGTATTCGCGTTAATTTTTTGATAATAGCTTTCTAACGATTTTTCATTTTGTGCGAAACTATTCCAACTATCACTTATAGAAGACACACCTAAACCAATCAATAGATCCGTTTTCGAAGCGGTATATCCCATAAAATTCCGATGTAATGTTTTGTTTTTAAATGCCAAATACATTTCATCAGTAGGTAGAGCAAAATGATCCATGCCGATTTCAAAATAACCCATTTCAAGTAACATTTTCTTACCTAATTCATATAATTGTCTTTTTGTATCACTTTGAGGAATGTCTTCATCTTTAAAACCTCGCTGTCCGTTTCCTTTTAACCAAGGTACGTGCGCATAACTGTAAAACGAAATTCTGTCTGGTAAAAGTGATTTTGTTTTTAAAATAGTATCTTCAATATTTTCTAACGTTTGAAAAGGTAATCCGTAAATTAAATCGTGTCCAATTGAGGTATAACCAATTTCTTTCGCTAATAAAGTTACTTTCGATACATTATGAAAAGATTGAATTCTATGAATAGCTATTTGTACTTTTTCGCTATAATCTTGAACGCCAAAACTTACTCTTCTAAAACCTAAATTATATAATGTTTGCAAATGTTCTTTTGTGGTATTGTTTGGATGTCCTTCAAAACTAAAAATGTAGTTTTCCGCTTTGTTTGCTGTTTCAAAAATACCTTCAAGTAATAAAGTTAAATTTTCTGTTGAGAAGAATGTTGGCGTGCCACCACCTAGGTGAATCTCTTTTATATTAGGCTTTCTTGAAAATAAATTGCAGTACAATCGCCATTCTTTTATTACGGCTTGTATATAAGGCAATTCTACCTCATGTCGTTTCGTAATTCGTTTGTTACATCCACAAAAGGTGCAAAGACTTTCACAAAAAGGCAAATGAATATATAAACTTATCCCATCTGTTTGGTTTGAAATTTTAAAAGTATCAATAAGATTTTCTGTCCATTTTTTTTCTGAAAATTGATCCTCATTCCAAAATGGAACTGTTGGATAACTGGTATATCTTGGACCTGGTACATTATATTTTTGTATCAATGATGGCATAACTAAATGAATTTATCACAAAATTATAGAGATTCACGCTATATTTTTATGATAAATGTCATGCAAAAAAAATAATGTTAACTTGAAATATAAAACAGTAATTATTTATAAGAACAAATTAATTCCTTAATTAGCGTTCTAATTTTTGGTTCAGCTTTTTTGGCTGCTTTCAAAACTTCTTCATGTGAAACACGTTCCATATTTTCTTCATTTCCCATATCGGTAATAACAGAAATTCCAAACGTTTCCATATCCATATGTCGGGCAACAATTACTTCAGGAACGGTACTCATACCTACACAATCGCCACCAATATTTTTTATCATTTTATATTCGGAAAGCGTTTCATAAGTTGGACCTTGTAGTGCAACATATACACCTTCTTCTACGCCTATATTTTTTGCAGCGGCAATTTCTTTAACTTTTTCAATCATATGGTGACTGTATGGTTCACTCATATTTACAAATCTTGGTCCTACTCGTTCATCGTTTATTCCTCGTAAAGGATGTTCTGGCATCATGTTAATATGATTTGTAATCAAAACAATAGTGCCTACTTTATATTTTGAATTTACACCTCCAGAAGCATTAGAAACAATTAATTTAGAAACACCCAAATATTTCATCACCCGAATTGGGAAGGTAACTTCTTTCATTGTGTGTCCTTCATAATAATGAAATCGACCTTGCATCGCGATAACTTTTTTAGAACCTACCTTACCAAATAATAAAGCACCTTTGTGTCCAGCAACAGTAGAATTTGGAAAATTAGGTATCTCAGAATATGGAATGGTAAATTCAATAGAAATATCATCTGCAAAATCTCCTAAGCCTGAGCCTAGAACCACTCCATACTCTGGAGTGAAATTTGTTTTTGCTTTTATGAATTCACAAGTTTCGTAAATTTGATTTAACATATTTTGGAGTATCTAGTTCCTCAAAAGTACGAAATTAATGGTGTTTTTTGTTATAAAGTCTACACTATTTTGTCAGAATCATTCTACAAATAAGTTTCATTTATTTTATTAAAGTTTTACAAATGTTTTGCCCTCAAATTGCATATTATAAAATCTTCCCAATTTTATAATAAAAACAAAAACAGTTGGGCTAGATTTTTCAGCATAGTTTTGTTAAAAGACTTCTAGGATACTTGAAGTTTTTTTTTAGTTTGAAAATATTTATAGTTTTGAATGAACTTTAATTTGATTTAAATCAGTTATGTATTTTTTTTATCTTTTAAATATAAATCTAAAGAAAAGAAATTATATTAAGTACTTATCCCTTTAATGGAATACTTCTTTTTATTGTTTGTTTATGTTTTTCTTTTTAATACATTTGACAAAATAAAATTAAAATAAAGTGAATATCAAATAAACGTTCTTACCATACCATAAGCGTTAGCTATTAATCTTGTTACTCGAAATCGCCAATTTCAAAAAACTCAACAAAGAATTAATAAGTGAACGTTCACGAACTGCGTGGACTTCTCTTATCTTGTTGAGTGGGTGTTTGGCGATACCCGAGTTACAGATTGGAGTTTGTTCCACGCTTTTGGTTTTTAACTAATTTTAAAAAACCTACGGAACAAGGTTTATCAAGAAATTTTATGAAAACACTATTTAAAAAATCATTCGTTTTATTTTTAATTTTAACTACTTTTAGTTGTTCTGAAGACGGAGCAACGGGAGCAACGGGTCAAGCAGGAGCTGACGGCAATGCTAATGTTATTGGAACTACTGATTTTACAATTTTACCAACTGATTGGCAAACATTAGGAAACTTAAAGTACATTAATCTTCAAAACAACGGAATTACTCAATCTATTGTAAACTCTGGAATTGTAATGGTTTATCAAAAGTCAAATACTAGTAACTCTTATACTGCTCTTCCTTTTTCTTATCAAGGAATAGACAGAGGATTTACTTTTGGATTAAACTATCTTCAAATAACCTTATCTCCTTACAATAATTCAAGTATTTCAATTACTGCTAATACAACTATTAGAGCGGTAATAATATCTGCTTCAAATAGAATAGCTAATCCAAATGTAAATTGGAATAACTATAAAGAAGTAAAAAACGCACTCAAGCTAAAAGATTAGATTTATAATGTTTATTCACTTTATTAAGCGAGGCACAATGCCTCGCTTTTTTTTTATTTTATCAAAGAACTTTTTTATACATTTGTATATACTTAATGGAAGTTAAATTTAACCACTTAATATATATACTATGGAATTGTCTAAATGTTATTTAGAATGTGCTAAACTTGAAAAAACGTTAGAAAATGAATTTGGAAGTTTAAAAATATTTTCTAATAAAATTTCAGATTTTAAAATACAAATAATTAAGGTGTTTCCTTTTGAAAATCCAACAAACTCTAACAACTATATAGTTATGATAAAAACTAAACATTTAGATTCAGGTGTTGAAAAATATATGGATTACAAAACTCTTATAGAAAATTATTTTTAATTTGCCATATCGTATTTATCTTGAAGCAGTTTACCGTTCATAACAACAGATATATTTAATCCTGATTTATTTTCTTTAGTGTGTGAGATACTTACATCTTCTATTACATCACCGTGTTTTTTAAAAAGATGTTTTTTTGCATCATTAAAAGCAAAAAAATCTTTTTCAAATTCCTTATAACTTCTTTTGTTTATATTATTCGTTTCCATACGCTATTTTTTTAATTTGTTGAGAACTTTGGGCTTTCCAATG
>RDXY01000011.1 GCA_004293045.1 Flavobacteriia bacterium
GTATTTACCAATTTTAGAAAAAAAACCGAAAAAGATTCCGAGATAAGACAACCCTTTATGGCTCCAGCCCAAATCATTTCGCCAGAAATTCCTACACTAGAATTACCCACTTTAGCAACATTAGGTTTGACAAAAACTACTATTGATTCTCGTGCGGTATTGCAATTTAAAGGAGGAGAACGCGAAGCAACACAACGTTTACAACACTATTTTTTTGAGACCCAATGTTTATCAACTTATAAAGAAACTCGTAATGGAATGATAGGAGCCAATTATTCGTCCAAATTTTCAGCTTGGTTGGCTTTGGGTTGTATCTCTCCAAGATTTATTTATGCTGAAATCAAAAAGTATGAAAAGCAATTTGGCGCAAATGATTCGACCTATTGGTTGGTTTTTGAATTGCTTTGGCGTGATTTTTTCCGATTTATGTTTAAAAAATACCAAACCAAATTTTTCTTATACGAAGGCATAAAAACAGAGAAAGTGAATTCGAAATCCTTAAATGAAAAATTGCTTTCACAATGGATCAATGGCACAACACCTTCTGATTTTATTAATGCGAATATGCTCGAATTACAACAAACCGGATTCATGAGTAATCGTGGGCGACAAAACGTTGCCAGTTATTTTTGTAACGAATTGAATATGGATTGGCGCATTGGTGCGGCCTATTTTGAGGAGCAATTAATTGATTATGATGTGTGCAGCAATTGGGGGAATTGGGCCTATTTAGCCGGAGTGGGTAACGATCCAAGAGGACATCGCTATTTTAATATTGAAAAACAAGCAGCCGATTATGATAAAAAGAAATCCTATAGAAAGTTGTGGTTAAAATAAAAAAGAGTTAAAAGTTGCAACTTCAAAAATAATTTGTAAATTTGCACTCGTATTGAGATACACTCAATCTACATAATAATCATTTAAATAATATTAGCATGTATTTGACTAAAGAAACAAAAGCTGAGATTTTCGCTAAACACGGAGGAAAAGCTGAAAACACAGGTTCTGCAGAAGGACAAATTGCGTTATTCACATTTAGAATTTCTCACTTAACAGAACACTTGAAAAAAAATCGTCACGATTACAACACTGAAAGATCGTTAGTACTTTTAGTAGGTAAAAGAAGAAGTCTTTTAGATTACTTAAAGAAAAAAGATATCTTAAGATACCGTGAGATAATTAAAGAATTAGGAATTAGAAAATAGTATACTAAAGGGGCTTTGTGCCCCTTTTTGTTTGCAAATAAGCAGAAAAGTTTGGTTTTTCATTGGGTTAGAGACACGACTACAACAACTTTACAACAACAACACAACTAACCCTTTGTATAACCTTTGAGAATTAAATTTATGATTCCACAATTATTTGTAGAAAAAATCGATTTAGGTGATGGCAGAAGCATCACAATCGAGACAGGACGTTTAGCGAAACAAGCTGACGGATCTGTAGTAGTAAGAATGGGTGATACGATGATCCTTGCCACGGCAGTAGCATCTCGTAACATCAACCCAAGTGTAGATTTTTTACCTTTAACCGTAGATTATCGCGAAAAATTTGCAGCCGCTGGTCGTTTTCCAGGTGGTTTCTTTAAAAGAGAAGCGCGCCCAAGTGATAGCGAAGTATTAACAATGCGTTTAGTAGACCGTGTATTACGTCCACTTTTCCCAGACGATTACCATGCGGAAGTTCAAGTTATGATTCAGTTAATGTCTCATGATGAAGAAGTGATGCCTGATTCATTAGCAGGTTTAGCCGCTTCAGCAGCATTAGCCGTTTCAGACATTCCTTTTTACAACTTAATTTCTGAAGTACGTGTAGCACGTATCGACGGAAAATTTGTAATTAACCCAAACAGAGAAGACTTAGCAAAATCGGACATCGATATGATGATTGGTGCTTCTATGGATTCTGTTGCGATGGTTGAAGGAGAAATGAAAGAAATTTCAGAAGCAGAAATGGTAGAAGCTATCAAATTTGCTCACGAAGCTATTAAAGTTCAAATTCAAGCGCAATTGCGTTTACAAGCTGCTTTTGGTAAAAAAGAAACGCGTACTTACGAAGGTGAGAGAGAAAACGAAGAAATTTACAAAAAAGTAAAAGCTGCTGCTTACGATAAAATTTATAATATCGCTAAAGTAGGTTCGGCTAAACACGAAAGAAGTGCTGCATTTGCGGAAGTAAAAGAAGAAGTAAAAGCGTTGTTTACAGAAGAAGAATTAGCAACTGACGGTGACTTAGTATCTAAATATTTCTACAAAACTAATAAAGAAGCCGTTCGTAACGTAGTGTTAGAATTAGGCATTCGTTTAGATGGTAGAAAAACAACGGACATCAGACCAATTTGGTGTGAAACAGATTATTTACCAAGAGTTCACGGTTCTTCATTATTTACACGTGGAGAAACGCAAGCTTTAGCTACTGTAACTTTAGGAACTTCAAGAGAAGCGAATCAAATAGACTCTCCATCTGAACAAGGTGAAGAAAAATTCTATTTACATTATAACTTCCCTCCTTTCTCAACGGGTGAAGCAAAACCACTAAGAGGAACTTCAAGAAGAGAAGTAGGTCACGGAAATTTAGCACAAAGAGCGTTAAAAAATATGATTCCTGCAGATTGTCCTTACACCATTCGTATTGTATCTGAAGTATTAGAATCTAACGGTTCGTCTTCTATGGCAACAGTTTGTGCTGGAACAATGGCTTTAATGGATGCTGGCGTTCAAATGGTAAAACCAGTTTCTGGAATTGCGATGGGATTAATTACTGATGGTGAAAAATTCGCAGTATTATCCGATATTTTAGGTGATGAAGATCACTTAGGCGATATGGACTTTAAAGTAACTGGAACGGCTGACGGAATTACTGCTTGTCAAATGGATATTAAAATTGATGGTTTACGTTATGATATTATGGAGCAAGCTTTAGGGCAAGCACGTGATGGACGTTTACATATTTTAGGAAAATTAACGGACACTATTGCAGCTCCAAGAGCTGAGGTTAAGAAACATTCTCCAAAAATTATTACAAGAACTATTCCTGGAAACTTCATTGGTGCCTTAATTGGACCTGGTGGAAAAGTAATTCAAGAATTACAAAAAGCCACTGGAACTACTATTGTAATTAACGAAGTGGACGAACAAGGTGTAGTTGAAATCTTAGGTACAGATCCTGATGGAATTGCAGCTGTTTTAGCTAAAATAGATTCTATCATTTTCAAACCAACCATGGGAGAAGCTTATGAAGTGAAAGTAATTAAAATGTTGGATTTTGGTGCCGTAGTGGAATATACTGCTGCTCCAGGAAACGAAGTTTTGTTACACGTATCTGAATTGGCTTGGGAACGTACAGAAAACGTTACGGATGTAGTAAATATGGGTGATGTATTCCAAGTGAAATACTTAGGAGTTGACCCAAAAACAAGAAAAGAAAAAGTGTCAAGAAAAGCACTTTTACCTAGACCTCCAAGAGAAGAGAAAAAAGAGGATGCTCCAAAAGCATAATCTTATTTTTAAATAGTTTAAAATCCCGATAATAAAAATTATCGGGATTTTTTTTAACCCTTTTGTAACTTTTTTATTTTTATTGCGTATAACAAGTAGAACTAATAAATTGAGGGAGAAATTCAATGAGACAACTTAAAATAACCAAGCAGGTTACCAATCGTGAAACGGCTTCATTAGATAAATATTTACAAGAAATTGGTAAAGTAGATTTAATTACTGCCGATGAAGAAGTAGAATTAGCACAACGTATTAAAGCGGGTGACCAACGCGCCTTAGAAAAATTAACGAAAGCTAATTTACGTTTCGTTGTATCGGTTGCCAAACAATATCAAAATCAAGGTTTAACCTTACCCGATTTAATTAACGAAGGAAACTTAGGTTTAATTAAAGCCGCACAACGTTTTGATGAAACACGTGGTTTCAAATTCATTTCGTATGCCGTTTGGTGGATTCGTCAATCGATTTTACAAGCCTTAGCCGAACAATCTCGTATCGTACGTTTGCCTTTGAACAAAATTGGTTCTATCAATAAAATCAACAAAATGTATGCTTTGTTAGAGCAATCTAATGAACGACCACCTTCTGCTGAGGAAATTGCAAAAGAATTAGATATGACCGTAAATGACGTAAAAGAGTCTATGAAAAACTCAGGGCGTCATTTATCTATGGATGCACCACTTGTAGAAGGGGAAGATTCCAACTTATACGATGTATTACGTTCAGGTGAATCACCAAATCCAGATAGAGAATTAATTCACGAATCATTACAAACCGAAATTGAACGTGCTTTAGAAACCTTAACACCAAGAGAAGCCGATGTAGTACGTTTGTATTTTGGCTTAAGTGACCAGCATCCAATGACGTTGGAAGAAATTGGCGAAACATTCGATTTAACTCGTGAGCGTGTGCGACAAATTAAAGAAAAAGCAATTCGCAGATTGAAACATACTTCAAGAAGTAAAATATTAAAAACTTATCTTGGATAAATTCCAATAAAAAAATTTCAAATCTCAATTTAGACTTTATCCGTCAATTTTGGAATTTAGAATTTTACGATGAACAACAATTTCAAAACTATTGTTTTTTTGATTGATGATTTAAACTCCGGCTAATTACCGGAGTTTTGTTTTTATAATAGGTAAACAAAAATTTCAACGTTGCGAACTTTGCGAAAAAACGTTGCGAACTTTGCGATTAAAATTTTATCTTTGCCAAAACAACACAAACAATAAAATGAAAAACACTTTAATCGCTCCTTCGGTTTTAGCAGCAGACTTTGCCAATTTACAACGCGACATTGAAATGATTAATGCCAGTGAAGCCGATTGGTTTCATATTGACATTATGGATGGCGTTTTTGTGCCAAATATTTCTTTTGGAATGCCTGTGTTACAAGCTATTTCAAAACACGCCACAAAAACAATTGACGCACATTTAATGATAGTAGATCCTGACAGATATATTACAACTTTTGCAAAATTAGGTGCTAATATTTTAACCGTACATTATGAAGCTTGTAATCATTTACACAGAACACTTCAAGCGATTAAAGCTGAAGGTATGAAAGCTGGAGTAGCCATAAACCCTCATACCAGTGTAAAAGTTTTGGAAGATATTATTCAAGATATTGATTTGGTTTGTATTATGAGTGTAAATCCAGGATTTGGCGGACAAAGTTTCATTGAAAAAACGTATGATAAAGTAGGTCAATTGAAAGAAATGATACAAAGATGCAAAGCCAACACCATTATAGAAATTGACGGCGGCGTAACCAATAAAAACGCAAAACAATTAGCAGATGCTGGTGCAGACGTATTAGTGGCAGGAAGTTATGTTTTTGGAGCTGAGAATCCAACTGAAACAATTGCTGATTTGAAACAAATTACTAAATAAAAGTATACCAATCATCAAAAAATCCCTCTATAAAAAGAAGGATTTTTTGATTATAATGATTTTCTCAAAATCAATTGACTTTCGTTTTCAATATTTTCTTTAGAATTATTCAAAATCATATTTGCTAATTTTTTTCCCATTTCGCTAAAATCAGTAGAAATGGTAGTAATCCCTTTTGCAACCACTTTTTTCAATGGCGTATCGTTGTAAGAAATAATTCCAATATCTTTTCCAATCACAAACTTAAATAAGGCCGCATTTTCAATAATTGCTACTAAATCGCTATCATTAGGTAAAATATAAATCACCCCTTTTTGAAGTGAATCTAAAGTAAATTCTGATTTAATTTCATATTCATATTGATAGTTTTTACAAAACCTTTCAAAGCCAATTACCATGCCAATAGGTTCTTTTTTTCCTGGAAAAATCAAAACCAATTTCTTATATTTTTTTAATCGTTTCAACCCTTTCTCTAAAGCGGTATAGATATCTTTTACAAAATTCTGATATACGGCGGGATATTTTTTTAAATCGTCTCGAGTTTGATCTAAAATATACGTTTCATCGTAAGGTAATTTATTAATAATTTCTGTTGTATGTTCTAAATTAGAAGGCATAATAATGTATTTGGAATAATTACCATTACTGTCTTGAATCAATTTGGCAAACACTTCTATATTAAAATGATGAAAAAAAATATCTACATTCGCTTTATCTTTTATGGTATCAATGAATGAATTGTAAATTTCTTCCTTAAAAGCATTAAATTCATCAAACAAAAGAAAAATTCGTTGTTCAGATTTAAAATCTGTACTTTTTACAAAATATCCTTTTCCTAAAATGGCATAAATTACGCCTCGCTTTTTTAATTCGTTATAGGCTAAAAGCACAGTATCTCTTGACAATTCATGCCTCAAACACATCTTGTTTATAGAAGGTAATTTATCATTTTTTTCTAATTGATTTAGCAAAATTGCCTTTTCAATAGATAAAATTATTTGTTTATATTTTGGAATTGAAGAAATTGTATCTATAGTTATCATAAAAACAAATGTATAAAACTGGTAGTTAAAAAACAACAAACTGGTAGGTACCGGTATGATTTTATTTTTAAAAAATATAAATTTGAATAGTAATCAAAAAATGAATTTAAAAATTGTCGGAAATTATAAAAGATAGTCAAAATATTACTTCATTTGGATACACGTCAAATGGAAAAGAATCATTTTGCTATACCCTAAGCAATTCAAACGGAATTGAAATAGCAATTATTGATTTTGGTGCCACCATACAATCCATAAAAATCCCCATTTCATCATCAAAAAAAACAGATGTGGTTTTAGGTTTTGATCATGTTTCTGATTACGAAAAATCTTTTACACTTTCAGGCGCACCTTTTATAGGAGCTGTAGTGGGAAGATATGCTGGAAGAATAAAAAATGGAACTTTCAAATTAAATGATGCCGTTTTTCAGCTTAATAAAAATTTAGGACCGCATCATTTACATGGAGGGAAAACTAACTTTAGTAATCGATTCTGGAAGGTAATTTCACATTCAATTAATCGCATTACTTTAGAATGTATTTCAAAAGATTTAGAGGAAAATTATCCAGGAGAACTAACGGTCCAAGTAACCTACCGCTTAAGTGATATGGACGAATTAGAAATTACATATACTGCAAAAACAACAAAAGACACTATTTTAAACTTAACACAACACACCTATTTCAATTTAGACGGACACGAAAAAACTATTGAAAACCAAGAGCTACAAGTAACAAGTTCAGAGATTTTAGCAACCGATGAAGAAAATGTTCCTACAGGCAATTTTTTAAACATTATTGATACTTCATTTGATTTTTTAACTTTCAAAAATTGCCCAACAAAAATTGATACTTCATTTGTAATTTCTGATAATTCATCGTCTGCGGCTACTTTAAAAAGCAGCAACAACAAGATACAAATGCAGGTTTTCACCAACCAACCTTCCGTACATATTTATGTTGGAGGCAATTGCGAAAATAAAATTAGGGGAAAAAATAATGTAAATTATGAGGCTTTAAGTGGCATTTGTTTTGAAACACAAAATTATCCAGATGCGCCAAACCAGAGTCATTTCCCAAATGCGATACTAAGAAAAGACGACACCTATTCTCAAAAAACAAGTTTTAAATTTGAAAAAATATAACCTATGAAATCAATTATCCGATTGGCCTTAATACTAACAGGATTATTTTTATTTTCTTGTTCTTCAAATGAACCAGAAGTTACGCCTGATCCAATTCCAAATAATCCTGATACAGATGCTTTTATTCGTGCTGCGGATATGTCGTATTTACCTTTAATTGAAAGCGAAGGGACCATTTTTAAGAAAAACGGAGTTGCAGAAAATGCTATAACCACATTAAAAAATGCTGGTTGTAACACGATTAGAATTCGAATTTGGAAAAACCCATCAGACAATCATTCTGGACTAGCAGAAGTAAAAGCGTTAGCATTAAGAGTCAAACAAGCAGGAATGAAAGTTTGGTTAACCGTTCATTATTCGGATACTTGGGCAGATCCTGGCAATCAAACGCCACCATCGGATTGGACTAGTTTATCATTAGCCAATTTAAAAACCGCTGTTAGCAATTATACCACTTTATTGATGACTGAAATTCAGCCAGATATTATCCAAATAGGAAATGAAATAAATAGCGGATTTCTTTGGCCTCAAGGGCATTTAATTAATAACGAATCGCAATGCTTGCAACTCATTGCTGCAGCTAGTTCGGCAATTAGAAGCCAATCTTCCACAACCAAAATAATGATTCATTATGCAGGAATTGGAAGCGGCGCTACTTGGTTTTTTAATAAAATGAGTAGTATAAACTATGATTATATTGGTTTGTCTTATTATCCCGTTTGGCACGGTAAAAATCTTTCCGATTTGAATACTACCATTACTACTTTAGGTCAAACTCACAACAAAAAAGTTATTATTGCAGAAACCGCCTATCCCTTTACATTAAATTGGAACGATTGGACGAATAATATTGTGGGACAAAATGATCAATTGATTCCAACATATCCAGCTTCAAACGATGGACAGAAAAATTTTATTTTAGCTATAAAAAATCTTGTAAAGCAGAATTCAAAAGGATTAGGATTTTGCTATTGGGGTGCCGAATGGATAGCGTTTAGAGGCCCTACAGCTACAAATGGTTCTTCTTGGGAAAATCAGGCATTATGGGATTTTAACAACAATGCACTTCCTGTGATGGATGCGTTTAGTCAAAACTAAGATGAAAAATTCACTTGTTTTATTTCTGTTTTCGCTTGTTTTTACTTCGTGTACTAGTAACAAAACCGCTTTTGTAAAAGGAGCCGATATTGGTTGGTTGCCTCAAATGGAAGCCACAGGCTACAAATTTTACGACAAAGACGGAACGGAAAAAGAATGCCTTCAATTATTAAAAAATAGAGGCATGAACGCTGTTCGGCTTCGTGTTTGGGTAAACCCAAATGAAGACAAAGCAAGTGGACATTGTAGCAAAGAAGAAACCGTTGCGTTGGCATTACGTGCACAAAAATTAGGAATGCGAATTATGATTAACTTCCACTATTCTGATTCTTGGGCAGACCCAGCTAAACAAAACAAACCGAAAGCATGGAAAGATCATTCCTTTCCAGAATTGTTACTTGATGTGTACAACCATACATTTGAGGTAATTTCTGCATTAAAAACAGCAGGCGTAACGCCAGAATGGGTACAAATAGGTAATGAAATTCCTGGCGGAATGCTATGGCCTGAAGGCAGTACGGACAATTGGAAGCAATTAGGTCAATTACTAAACAAAGGATATGAAGCTACAAAAGCCGTAGATAAAAACATAAAAGTAATTGTTCACGTAGACGAAGGAAATAATAACAAAAAATTTAGAACTTTTTTTGATAATGCCACGGCACAAAACGTAAAATATGACATTATTGGTTTGTCGTATTATCCATATTGGATAAAAAAAGACTATTCTGAAACCATTGCCGACCTAGAATTTAATTTAAACGATATGGTGAAACGCTATAATAAAGAGGTGATGATTGTTGAAGTTGGCGGTGAAGACGATAAAGTTCAAAACACCTACGAATTATTAAAAGCTACAATAGAAGCCGTGAAAAAAGTACCAAATAATAGGGGTTTAGGTGTCATGTATTGGGAGCCACAAGGTGCCAAATCATGGAGCGGGTATAGTTTAAGTGCCTGGCAAAATGACGGAAAACCATCCCCTGCTTTAGATGCTTTTAAAGAAAATTAATTTTATGAAAAAAATAATAAGAAATAAATCGATACTAATTATTTCCTTTCTTTTTGCGATTACAAGTATAACGGCTCAAGAAAAAATATGCTTAGATGAAGATTGGAAATTTCATTTTGGACATGCAGCAAATGCTGAAAAAGATTTCGATTATAGTAAAACTGCTTTACTTCACAAATCGAATGTTTATGCTACCACAATTGTACACCCTAAATTTATTGACAGCACTTGGCAAAAAATCAATATCCCACATGATTGGGCGGTGGAACTTCCATTTGTAAAATCAGAACAGGTTGAAATGGACAGTCATGGATATAAACCCGTCGGCGGCGCGTATCCAGAAACAAGTATAGGTTGGTATCGCAAACATTTTTCGGTAGACAAATCAAAAAGCAACAAGCGATTTGAGCTTCAATTTGATGGTATCTACAGAAATGCCGAAATTTGGTTAAATGGCTTTTACGTAGGAACTAATTTTAGTGGCTATGTAGGTAATTCTTATGACGTATCCGATTATATTAATTTTGAAGGCGATAATGTATTGGTTATTCGAGTAGATGCTACTCAATATGAAGGCTGGTTTTATGAAGGCGCAGGGATTTACAGACACGTTTGGTTACATTGTACCGCTAAAACTTTCATACCAGAAGATGGTGTTTTCGTACATTCAAAAATTAAAGGAAAAAACGCAGAGGTTACCATTGAAACTACGGTTCAAAATAATGAATTAAAATATTCCAATGGTATTATTTACTCCTATATTACAGATAGAAACGGAAAAATTTTAGCCAAAACCAAAGAACAGAAAGTAAATTTAGGCATCTTTAAGAATCAAACCATAAAACAACATTTACAACTAAAAAACCCAGCACTTTGGTCACTTGAAAATCCTTATTTATATAGAGTGGTTAGCATTTTAAAATCAGAAAATCAAATCATTCATCAAACAAAAACCCGTTTCGGAATAAAAACGGTGCAATTTGATGCCAAAGAAGGGTTTTTCTTAAATGGAAAACACATAAAAATTCAAGGCACCAATAATCATCAAGATCATGCTGGTGTTGGAAGTGCCCTACCCGATTACTTACAATATTACCGCATCAAACTATTAAAAGAAATGGGAAGTAATGCTTATAGAGCAAGTCATCACGCACCCACTCCAGAACTTTTGGAAGCATGCGATAGCTTAGGCATGTTGGTTATTGACGAACAACGTTTATTAAATAGTAGTCCAGAATATATTGACCAATTTAAACGATTACTTAAAAGAGATAGAAATCATCCCTCGGTATTTTTATGGTCTATTGGGAATGAAGAACAAAATATTCAAGGGAATGAATATGGTAAAAAAATCGCACTAACCCTTTTAGCCATTCAAAAAGATTTAGACCCAACAAGAACCAGCACCTATGCTGCCGATATGGCAAATGACTTCAAAGGTGTTAACGAAGTGATTCCATTTCGAGGTTTCAATTACAGAGAATATGCTGTAGCCGATTATCATAAAGATCATCCAAACCAACCGCTTTTAGGTACAGAAATGGGAAGTACTGTAACCACAAGAGGCATTTACGAAAAAGATGAAATTAGAGCCTACGTTCCAGATCAAGATATTACGCATCCTTGGTGGGCAAGCAAAGCCGAAACTTGGTGGAAGTTAGCTGCAGAAAACAAGTATTGGTTAGGTGGATTTGTATGGACTGGATTGGATTATAGAGGTGAACCTACTCCTTATAAATGGCCGAATATAAGTTCGCATTTCGGGATTTTAGATGTATGTGGTTTTCCAAAAAACATTTATTACTACTATAAAAGCTGGTGGACGAATGAAGATATCCTACATATTTCTCCACATTGGAATTGGTCGGATAAAATTGGAAAACCCATTGATGTTTGGGTAAATTCAAATGCAGACCAAGTTGAACTTTTTTTAAACGGAAAAAGTTTAGGACAAAAAACGATGGAAAGAAACAGTCATTTACAATGGAATGTACTTTACGAACCTGGAATTTTAGAAGCTATTGGCTATAAAAACGGAAAAAAAATAACAGCAAAAGTAGAAACTACTGAACAAGCTAGTCAAGTAGTTATTTCTACTGATAAAACCATATTAAATGCTGATGGAAAAGATGTTACTGTATGTACTATTTCAATTACTGACGAAAAAGGTAGAGAAGTGCCAACTGCCAACAATAGGATTACATTTTCCATTTCTGAAAACGCAAAAATTATTGGCGTTGGAGATGGCGATCCGAGTTCACACGAACCAGACAAATGTGTAACAAATTCTTGGCAAAGAAGTGCTTTTAACGGAAAATGCCAAGTAATTATTCAAGCTGGAAAAAATACAGGTGAAGTAACATTTGAAGCTAAATCTATCGGATTAAAAGGAACAACCACAATTTTAAAACTTGTAAATTCTAACTAATTTACAACCTCAATAATGAAGAAAAAACTCATTCAACATACCACAAAACATTTTGAAAAATTATTTCAAAAAAAACCTGAACATATTTTTCTTTCACCTGGAAGAATAAATATTATTGGCGAACACGTTGATTATAATGACGGTTTTGTTTTGCCCGCTGCCATTAACAAATACATTTGCTTTGCTATTTCCAAAAATAAAAGTTCAGAATGTGCTCTTGTTGCTCAAGATTTAAATGATATATATTCATTCGACTTAAAAGACAAATTACAACCCATAGAAAAAATGTGGGTAAATTATATTTTAGGTGTATTGCAGCAATTAAAAGAAAAAGGGTTGCCAGAAAAAGGATTTTCAATTGTTTTTAGTAGTACTATTCCAATGGGAGCAGGACTTTCTTCTTCGGCAGCTTTAGAATGTGGCATCGCCTATGCAATGAATAAAATATTCCATTTAAAGTTATCTAAAGAAGAAATTGCTCGAATCGGACAAACAGCAGAACATACATTTGCAGGTGTAAATTGTGGAATTATGGATCAATTTGCGGCTGTTTTTGGGAAAAAAAATAACGTTATAAAGTTAGATTGCACCACGTTAGCATACGAATATCATAAAGCAAATTTTAAAGAATACCAATTGGTTTTATTTGATAGTTGCGTCAAACACACCCATTTAACTTCGGGGTATAACGACAGACGAAATGAAGTAGAAGAAGGATTGGCCATCATAAAAGCAACTTACCCAGAAGTCACTTCGTTTAGAAATTGTACTGAAAAAATGGTGATTTCATTAAAAGATACATTTGGAGAGATTATTTTCAATAGGTGTTTATTTGTAGTACAGGAAATCGAAAGAGTCGAATTAGCCGTAAGAGCTTTAACCAATGGAAATATTGAGCAATTAGGTGATTTAATGACAAAAACACATTTTGGCCTATCGGAATTATACGAGGTAAGTTGCCCAGAAATGGATTTCTTAGTAAAAGAAGCCCTTACAATACCTGAAATAATTGGTGCGCGAATGATGGGCGGTGGTTTTGGTGGTTGTACGATAAACTTAGTAAAAAAAGAAAACGTAAATGCTGTAATTGAAAAAATGAGACGAGCCTATGCCACACAATACAACATCGATTTAAAATATTATAAAATTAAAATAGCCACAGGCACGTCAGAATATGCAATTTAACATCCATGAACATCCGCACAGAAGGTATAATCCGTTGTTAGACGAATGGATATTAGTGTCGCCTCATAGAGCAAAAAGACCGTGGCAAGGCCAACAAGAAGCTGTTTCTATTGACCTCTTGCCAGCACATGATGAAACGTGTTATTTATGCGCTGGAAATAGTAGATCCAATGGCACTCAAAATCCGCAATATGAAACTTGTTATGTTTTTGAAAACGATTTTCCTGCCTTATTGGATGAGGATATTGAATTTGAAAATCAAAACAAGGCATTATTTCAACTTAAACCAGAAAAAGGCATTAATAAGGTCATCTGCTTTTCACCCAAACACAACGTGACTTTAGCAGAAATGGACGTGTTCGAAATTGAAAATGTAATTAAAACTTGGAAAGAAGAATACATTACCTTAGGAAGTAAGGATTATATCAATTACATACAAATTTTTGAAAATAAAGGTAGCGTTATGGGATGCAGCAATCCGCATCCACACGGGCAAATTTGGGCACAATCTTCGCTTCCAACACAAATAGAAAAAACACAAAAAAGTTTACAAGCCTATTACGAAAAAAACCAAATAAGTTTATTAGAAGATTACGTTACGCAAGAATTGCAACTACAAGAACGTATTGTAATTGAAAACGACCATTTTGTGGTTTTAGTGCCGTTTTGGGCAACTTGGCCTTTTGAAACAATGATTATTAGCAAAAGACATTTTGGAAATTTAATTGGATTAACGTCTAAAGAATCGCTTGCTTTTGCAGAAATAATAAAAGGAATTACAGTAAAATATGATAATTTATTTGAAACTTCTTTTCCGTATTCTGCTGGAATTCATCAAGCACCCACGGACAAAATTTCGCATCCAGAATGGCATTTTCACATGCATTTTTATCCGCCCTTATTACGCAGTGCGTCGGTGAAAAAGTTTATGGTAGGCTACGAAATGTTAGGGGAAGCGCAACGTGATATTTCGCCTGAAAAAAGTGCCGAAATGCTACGGAATTTACCAAACACCCATTATAAATTAATCAAAAAAAAGTAATACTATGCAAACATTAGCCAACTTAGATTATTTAGTATTTTTCATTTATTTTATTATCATTGTAGGATACGGACTTTGGGTATATCGCAAAAAAAAGAAAGCCCAAGCCAGTAGTAACGACTACTTTTTAGCAGAAGGTTCACTTACTTGGTGGGCTATAGGTGCCTCATTAATCGCTAGCAATATCAGTGCCGAGCAATTTATTGGTATGAGTGGTAGCGGCTTTAAAATGGGATTAGCTATTGCCACCTACGAATGGATGGCAGCGGCTACCTTAATTATTGTTGCCGTATTTTTTATGCCGGTGTATCTAAAAAACAAAATATTTACCATGCCGCAATATCTCGAAAAAAGATACAACAGCCATGTAGCTATGATTATGGCGGTGTTTTGGTTGTTATTATACGTGTTAGTCAATTTGACATCGATATTGTATTTGGGTGCTTTAGCCATTAGCAGTATTTCTGGATTAAACCTTACCTTTTGTATGGTTGCATTGGCCTTTTTTGCTTTAATGATTACGCTTGGCGGTATGAAAGTAATTGGTTATACCGATGTAATTCAGGTGTTCTTTTTAATTTTAGGTGGCTTGGTCACTACCTATTTAGCCTTAAACTTAGTTGCTGAATCTCTTGGAACTTCAGGTGTGTTAAATGGTTTTAACGTAATGACTGAAAAAGCAAACGATCATTTTCATATGATTTTTGAAAAGTCGAATCCCAATTATATGGATTTACCAGGACTTTCTGTGTTAATTGGTGGGATGTTAATTATCAATTTAAATTACTGGGGTTGCAACCAATACATTACCCAACGCGCTCTAGGTGCCGATTTAAAAACGGCTCGTTCGGGTATTTTGTTTGCAGCCTTTTTAAAAATATTAATGCCAATTATTGTGGTATTACCTGGAATTGCCGCTTACGTTTTATACCAAAATGGTGGTTTTCAAACAGAAATGCTACAAGACGGAAGTGTCAACCCAGACCGAGCTTACCCTGTTTTACTTAACTTATTACCTGTGGGTTTAAAAGGATTATCGTTTGCGGCATTAACAGCGGCTATTGTGGCTTCCTTGGCAGGAAAAGCAAATAGTATAGCCACTATTTTTACTTTAGATGTGTATAAAAACAAAATAAATACAGAAGCTACCGACAAAAAACTGATTTCAATTGGTAAAATAACTATTGCTATTGCATTACTTGTAGCAGTGCTTGTAGCCCCCTTTTTAGGAATAGACAAAAAAGGTGGTTTTCAGTACATTCAAGAATACACCGGTTTTGTAAGTCCGGGTGTTTTTGCTATGTTTATATTAGGTTTCTTCTGGAAAAAAACAACTTCTAACGCGGCCTTATTTGCCATTATTGGTGGATTTATACTTTCAATATTGTTTAAATTTATGCCTGGTGTTGTAGATGTATCTTTCTTAAACGGATTAGGATTTTCGGTACCGAATGCAGATGGCATTTACGAAATACCGTTTGTAGACCGTATGGGATTTGTATTTTTAATATGTGTTATTGTAATGTATTTTATTAGCGTATACGAAACTAAAAACGGCGTTGTAACAAATGGTTTAGAAATAGAAAAATCTATGTTTAAGATGTCGCCAGGTTTTACCGTTGGCGCGCTTATAATTACAGGAATTTTAGTAGCGTTATACACGGTTTTCTGGTAACCACAACTAAACATAAAAACGAAAAACCTTTGCCAATATATTTTGACAAAGGTTTTGTGACCGCGGCAGGGTTCGAACCTGCAACCAACGGAGCCGAAATCCGTCATTCTATCCAGTTGAACTACGCAGCCGTTTATTTTTAGATTGTTAGATTATTAGATCTTTAGACTGGTTAGATTTTAGATTTTTTAGTTCTTTAAATTTATTAGATTTTTGGATTTTTAGACTTCTTAGTTTATGGATTTTTAGAAATTTAGATAATAACAAAGTCATCTAATCTGTCTAAGAAATCTAAAAACATCTAACTTGTCTAACCTATCTAACTTGTCTAAGATGTCTAATCTTTTTAAACCAATAGTTTCTTTACAATCGTAGAAATGGTTTTTCCTTCAGCTTGTCCGCCAATTTGTGCGGATGCTAAGCCCATAACTTTTCCCATGGCAGCAATGCCAGAAGCACCGGTTTCCGCAATAATTTTAGCAACAATTGCCTCTACTTCTGCTTCCGATAATTGTGCTGGTAAGAATTTTTCAATAACAGCAATTTGCGCCAGTTCTGGTGCTGCTAAATCGGCACGATTTTGTGCTGTAAAAATTTCGTAACTGTCTTTACGCATTTTTACTAATTTTTGTAAAATTTTTATTTCGTCTGCTTCTGAAATTTCTTCTTTAGAACCTGAAGCCGTTTGCGCTAATAATATCTCCGATTTAATAGCACGTAATGCTTCAAGAGCCACTGTGTCTTTGGCTCTCATAGCTTCTTTCATGCTATCCATAATTTGTGTAGATAAGCTCATATATTTTGAATTTAATTGTTTTATAAAATGTTATGCGAAAGTAATAAAAAAATCCCGACAAGTTATAAACGAGTCGGGATTTAATAGTATTTTGATTTGTTTACTTTTAATTAATCTACATTATCATGTAAAAACGAGTTATTAGAACGCAATTGCATGTCGTCGTTGCTATCCATTCCTAAAGACATACGCGAAGGCGGATTTTGGTTTGGCATACTCGTAACATCTAATCCTAAACGACGGAAAGCAGGTTCTTTTTCTAAATCGTCAATTCGGTTTGGATTGTTGAATTTATGATTGAAGTTTTTTAATTTACTTTTACGTTCTTCCGCTCTTGATTTTAAGATTTCTTCAATTGACATTTCAACTGGTGAAACACCATCAAAGCTAAAATTAGAATCGAAAGTAATTGGCGCTGCAACTGGCTCTTTTTGTTTGATAGTGAAATTTATTTCTTCATCAATTGGTTCTGCGGCCACTTGAATACTTGCAGCTGGCTCAAACGTTTCTTCTAACTCTTCTTCTAATGTATATTTGATAATTCCTTCTTCACCAAGTTCGGTAACTGGGAAAAACTGAACCGCCTCATTTACTTTGATGCCTTTAGTTTCTTCACTTAATTCAAAAACAACTGTATTTTGCGTGTTCTCTGCTTTAGCATCGAATAAATCTAAAGAAAAGTTGAAATCTTGAGTAGCTACAACAAATTCTGGTTCAATTACTTCAATTTCTCTAACAGAATTAGAAATAATTTCAAATTCTTGAACAGGTTGAACGGCTTCAACTACGGGTTTTGCCACGGCTGCAATAGGTTCAAATTGTTGCGTAGCTTGTACTGGTGGTACTGAAGTGTAAACCGGTTGTTCTACTACTGGTGTTTGAAATGCTGCGGATACATTTTCAAAAAACACATCTAAATTTTTAATATATTCAGTTGTTTTTACTAAATCTGAAACCGGAGCTTGTACAATTTGTGGTTGTTCCACTTCAAAATCATTTAATTCAAAAACAATTTTAGCAACGGGTTCAGGTACTACTTCCTTTGGTGCTTCTGCTTCAAAAATTACATTAGCAGCAATAGGCTCTTCAAAAGAGAAGTTAGGAGTAGTCACCGCATTTGGTGTTAAATTATGTTCTACTTTTTGCTCACCGTCTAAAGAATGAATAATTTTCTTTGGCTCTGCATTTACAATTTCTATTTGTTGTTCTACATTAAATCCTGTAGCAATAACGGTAACTGAAATAGAGTCGCCTAATTTTTCATCTTCACCAATTCCCATGATGATGTTGGCGTTATGCCCTGCTTCGTTTTGAATGTATTCGTTAATTTCACTTATTTCATCGATAGTAATTTCATCCGAACCAAATGTGATAAGCAACAACACATTTTTAGCACCTGTAATTTTATTATCGTTTAATAATGGAGAATCTAATGCAGATTGAATAGCAATTCTAGCTCTGTCTGCACCTGAAGCAACAAAAGATCCCATTATAGCGGTTCCGCTATCACTTAATACCGTTTTAGCGTCTTTTAAATCAATATTCATTGTTAAGTGATTGGTAATCACTTCTGCAATACCTTTAGAAGCGGTAGCTAACACTTCATCGGCTTTAGAGAAACCTGCTTTAAAACCAAGATTTCCGTATACTTCTCTTAATTTGTTATTATTAATAACAATTAAAGAATCTACTTGTTTTCTTAATCTTTCCACACCTTCCATAGCTTGATCGTAACGATTTTTACCTTCAAACTGGAAAGGAATAGTAATAATTCCTACGGTTAGTATTCCTCTTTCTTTTGCTAATTGAGCAATCACTGGCGCGGCACCTGTACCAGTACCACCACCCATACCAGCAGTAATAAATACCATTTTAGTATTTACGTCTAGCATTTTTTCAATTTCCTCAATGCTTTCTAAAGCGGCTTGTTGTCCAATTTCTGGCTTTGCGCCTGCACCCAAACCTTCGGTAAGATTTACGCCTAACTGAATTTTATTTGGCACTGGACTTGTTTGTAAGGCCTGAGAATCTGTGTTACACACTACGAAATCTACTCCAATGATTCCTTGTCTGAACATGTGGTTGATGGCATTACTACCACCGCCACCTACTCCAATTACTTTTATTACGTTTGATTGATTTTTTGGTAAATCAAATGTAATGTTTCCAAATTCGTTGTTGCTTTCCATATATTTGGCTTTCTTTTTATTGTGTTATTTGCTACTAATAACTTTATTCTACATTATCTAAAAACTCTTTAATTTTCCCTAAAAGGTTATTAAAGTCGTATTTCTTTTTTCTTTCTATTGGTTCATTTTCAACCGGAGTTGAAGCAGGTTCTTTACTGGCCACTTCATTTTCTATGCTAACATCTACAACTGTTGGTTGTGGAGTAGCTACTACTGGTTCAGGAATTTTCATTTCTACAAACGGAGTAGCACTATTGGTTTGGTTACGTAAACTTTCCATAACTAAACCTACAGATGTAGCGTATAAAGGACTTGACAATTCTTCGCTTGAATTTCCAGCTAAATGCTCGTTTGGATATCCAATTCTGGTATCCATTCCTGTAATATATTCTACTAATTGTTTAATATGTTGTAGTTGCGAACCACCACCTGTTAACACAATTCCTGCAATTAATTTTTTCTTTGGTTCGTCGTGTCCGTATAATTTAATTTCAGCATATACTTGTTCAATAATTTCCACAACTCTGGCGTGAATAATTTTTGACAAGTTTTTTAATGAAATTTCTTTTGGATCACGACCTCTCAATCCAGGAATTGAAACAATTTCATTGTCTTTATTTTCTCCTGGCCAAGCCGATCCGAAACGTGTTTTTAATAATTCGGCTTGTTTTTCGATAATAGAACAGCCTTCTTTTATATCTTCTGTAATTACATTTCCACCGAAAGGAATTACAGCGGTATGACGAATGACTCCGTTTTTAAATACAGCTAAATCTGTGGTACCCCCTCCAATATCGATAAGTGCCACACCAGCTTCTTTTTCTTCTTCACTTAAAACCGCATCTGCTGAAGCTAAGGGCTCTAAAGTCAATCCTGTTAATTCTAAACCGGCATTTTTAACACAACGTCCTAAATTTCTGATGGAAGCGGCTTGCCCAACCACAATATGAAAGCTGGATTCTACTCGAGCACCATACATTCCAATAGGCTCTAAAATTTCAGATTGTCCGTCAATTTTAAATTCTTGTGGTAAAGCATGAATAATTTCTTCTCCTGGAAGCATGGATAAATTTTGAACTTGACACGTTAATTGTTCAATATCATATTCTCCAATTACTTCTTCGGGATTTTTTCTACTAATATAATCGCTATGTTGTATGCTACGAATGTGTTGTCCTGCAATTCCTACCACTACATCATTAATTCGATATCCTGAATTGTTTTCTGCTTCTGAAATAGCTGCTTGAATAGATTGAATAGTCTGCGTGATGTTATTTACTACACCTCTATGCACCCCTAAACTTTTAGATTTCCCTACCCCAAGGATTTCTAATTTCCCGTACTCATTTTTCTTGCCTATCATAGCTACAATCTTTGTTGTCCCTATGTCTAAACCTACTGCAATACTTTCTTTGTTCATCATCTATTCCTTATTTTGAACACACTACCTGTTGTGTGAAAATTAAATTTATTGATTTGTACTTTTCAATTATCGAATCTTTCGAAGCGTATTGATAAAACGCTTTGTAATTTTTAAACTTTTTATCAATTAAAATGGGCTTTCCAAAATTAATATCGTAATCGTGTTCTCTTGTTAGCATGTTCATGCTCCCGTTTTTCTGAATCGTGATGGCTATGATATGTTTTTTTAAAAAATCATCTTTTTCAATGGTCTTAAAAGTTTCTATGAACCCTTTTTTAAATTCGCCTTCAATATTTCCTTGAACAATAGGAACTCTTGATGAAAAATTATTCGACAATTGAAAAATACTCCCATTTTTATCTACATATAAAACACGGTTGTTATTAACAAGTCTTGCTATTGGGGACTTCTGCAACACTTTTGTTAGTAACATACCGTCTTCTGAAATAAACACTTCAGCGTTTTCGATAAAAGATTGCTTTTTTAAGGCACTTTCCAAATCTTTCAAATCTACTTTATCTTTTTGAATTGAGGAAGTCCCTCCCAAATTTTGTATTAACAAGTTATTAACCATTTCATTTGTTAAAAACATTTTGTTATTCCCCTGAAACTCAACTTGTATTTTAGCAATTTTCTTGTTTTGACTTCTACTTTGAGTAAAAGAATAAAGAAAAATTACCACAAAAAACATGATTACTAACCGAATATTTAGCCAATTAATTTTTTTCATTTAGTACTTTTTTTATGTCCTTTACCATTTCACCTATATCTCCTGCACCAATGGTAATATATACCTCTGCTTTGGAATTTTTAAAGTGTGTTAATAACTTCTCTTTTGACACTAACTGTTTATTTTTAGACGTAATTTTTTCTAATAACCAAGTAGCATTTACCCCTTCAATAGGCAATTCTCTGGCAGGATAAATTTCTAATAAAAGTAATTCGTCAAACTGAGACAAACTTTCGGCAAAACCTTCAACAAAATCTTTTGTTCTACTAAACAAATGCGGTTGAAAACATGCCATTATTTTTTTATTTGGATATAATTCTTTTACGGCTTGATATACCGCATTTATTTCGGTTGGATGATGTGCATAATCATCAATATACACTATTTTTTCGGTTCTAATTTGAAATGAAAATCTACGTCTAACGCCCTTAAATGTAGCTAATGCCTTACTTATTTTTTCGTTTTCAACACCGTATGATTTTGCCATAGCAAAAGCCAGCAAAGCATTGGTTAAATTATGATGTCCTGGTAATCCAAATTTTACATTTTCAATTAATTCAGTTGCGGTCTTAACATCAAAAACATAAAAACCATTTTCAATTCTGATATTTTGAGCGATATAATCCGCACCTACATTTACAGCAATTGTATTCCCTTCTAGAGGCAATCCTTTGACAATAAATAAATTATCAGATGGTACTTTATTTGCAAATTCTTTAAACGATGCTTCAATAGTCGCTACATCTCCATAAATATCTAAATGATCCGCATCCATAGAGGTTACACATGACATATTAGGATGTAAATGCAAAAATGACCGGTCAAATTCATCCGCTTCTACTACGGTAACCGTTTTTCCTGTTCCAATTAAATTAGAATCGTAACCTTCAACAATTCCGCCTAAAAAAGCAGTAACATCTACGCCACTTTCATACAAAATATGTCCTAAAATACTTGACGTTGTTGTTTTGCCATGCGTTCCGGCAACTGCAAAACAGAAAGTGTCTTTTGTGATGATTCCTAACACTTCTGCACGTTTTTTTACCGTAAATCCGTTATCTAAAAAGAAATTCCATTCTGAATGATTTTTTGGAACTGCTGGCGTAATCACTACTACAGTGTTTTCTGAATTTTTAAAGCTATCCGCTATTAAATTTATATTGTCTTCAAAATGAATTTTTATACCATTTTCTTGTAATTCGGAAGTTAATTGTGTTTCTGTTTTATCATAACCGGCCACATTTTTTCCAATGAATTGAAAATAACGTGCCAAAGCACTCATTCCGATACCACCGATACCAATGAAATAGACGTTATGTATTTGATTTAAATTCATTTTATTATTGCTGTTGCAGTTGTATTACTATTAAATTAATTTTTTTATTTCTTCAACTATCGCTTTAGTGGCGTTGGGCAAGGCTAATCTTTTAATATTCTGTTCTAAGCTCTGTAATTTTCCTTGATCTTTAATCACTGCTTCGAAAACAATTTTAAACTCGGCTTCTAAATCGGCTTCTTTTATTAATATTGCTGCGCCTCTTTCTACAATTGCTTTAGCATTTTTTGTTTGATGATCTTCTGACACATTTGGCGAAGGAATAAAAATGGTAGGTTTCCCAACAATACATAATTCGGAAACTGAAGAAGCTCCTGAACGAGAAATCACCACATCAGCCGCTGCATAAACCAAATCCATTCTGTCAATAAATGCTAAAACTTGAACGTTTTCTTTATCGTTATATTTTGAATATTCATTTAAATAATGCTTTCCACATTGCCAAACAATTTGAAAATCAAGTTGTAATAAAAAATCTAATTCTTTTTCAATTAGTTGATTTATTCTTCTAGCTCCTAAACTTCCACCTAAAATTAAAAGTGTTTTTTTTGTTACTTCTAAATTAAAATACGAAAGGGCTTCCTCTTTCTTACTAACCACTTCCATTAGGTCTTGACGAACTGGATTACCTGTAATATGTAATTTTTCTTTAGGGAAAAAACGCTCTAAATTTTCATATGCCACACAAATAGAATTGGCTTTTTTGGCTAATAATTTATTTGTAATTCCAGGATACGAATTTTGTTCTTGAATTACTGTTGGGATATGCATTAAAGATGCTACCTTAAGAACTGCTCCACTTGCAAAACCACCAGTTCCAATTACCACATTAGGTTTAAACTTTCTTAAAATAAAATACGAGTTTAGTAAACTTGATGCTAATTTTATTGGAAACATGGCGTTTTGTAACGTAAGTTTACGTTGTAAACCTGCAATCCAAAGTCCTTTAATTTCATAACCTGCTTGAGGGACTTTTTGCATTTCCATTTTATCCTTTGCGCCTACAAATAAAAATTTAGCCTCTGGGAATTGCACTTTCAATTCGTTTGCAATGGCAATAGCTGGATATATATGTCCGCCTGTTCCCCCGCCGCTAATGATGAATCTTTTTTCCATTATTTTTTATTTATAACCGCATTCATTGGATTTTGTCCGTTTACTAAACTATCGCCTTGCGTATCCAATTCGTTTTCTTGTTTTAAAGATTCACGAATAGAATACTTCATATCCTTTACTTTATGCTCGTCTTCCGATAGTGTCTCTTTAGAATTTTCAGCATTCATTACTACTACTTCTCTTTCAATTAAACGCTGTAAAGCAGCTTCTTTATCTTGAAAATCTTTTAAATCTGCAGCGATTTCATCTTCTCTTTTGGTAACACTTAAAATAATACCTAACGACAAGCACGTCATCCAAATTGAAGTTCCTCCACTACTAATTAATGGTAATGGCTGACCGGTAACAGGTAATAATTCTACTGCAACACCCATATTAATTAATGCCTGAATTATAATTGGAAATCCAAGTCCGATGATTAATAGTTTTCCAAACAAATTGGTTGTTTTATTGGCTCTTATTAAAAATCTAAAAAACAACAGCATGTAAAAAAAAACTAATGTGTAACCTCCAATTAATCCATATTCTTCAATAATAATTGCAAAAATAAAATCCGAAGACGATTGTGGTAAAAAATTCTTTTGGATACTTTTCCCTGGCCCTACACCGTTAATTTTTCCAACCGCAATAGCTATTTTAGCATTTTCTATTTGATACTTGTCTTCGTCCGGTTTATCGGTTGTGAAATTTTCAATTCTACTTACCCAAGTATTTACACGACTAAAGGTTTTATGTTTTGGAAAAGCTTGTGCTAATAAGAAAAAAAGCGCCAATGCTGCCACTCCAATAGCCAACACAATACCTAAATATTTTAATGGATATTGCCCAATATATAACAACATAAAAACCATAGCAAACATTAAGGCTGCTGTAGAAAAGTTGGAAGGCAAAATAAATAGTAAAACAGCACCAACAGGTAACCATATTTGGATAACCGAATCTTTAAACGTGTATTTGGTTTCGTTAATTTTGGTTAGCGTTCTCGCAACATATACCATTAAAATTGCAAAAGCAAGGGTTGACGGTTGAAACGAAAAATTAACAAAAGGAATTACCAACCATCGACTTGCATTTGCCCCACCAATAGTTTTTCCTTGTAATAAAGTAAAAAGTAAGGCCGGAATAATTATCCATATTGCAAAAATTGAATATTTTTTAAATTTTTCGAAGTGTATTTTATGAACAAAAAACACAATAAGCATTCCAATAAATAGATGCGTAAAATGTTTTAATAACAACATAAAAGTAGAACCCGTACCATTACCAACCGTATAAACTAAATTGGTACTGGCGCTATATACTGGCAAAAAGGAAACTATGGCCAGTAAAATTATTACAGCCCAAATGGTTTTATCGCCTTTAAGTTGGTTTACTATTTTATTCATTATAATTTTTGCTCTTATAAATTATGTATTATTATAAATTTTGTACCGCTTGTTTAAATTTTCTACCTCTATCTTCATAGTTTTCAAACAAATCGAAACTAGCACAAGCAGGAGAAAGTAATACAGTATCGCCTTTTTCTGCCATTTTGTTTGCTATTTTTACAGCTTCAGACATAGATGTGGTTTCTACAAACAGTTCTACTAATCCTTCGAATTTATCCGCTAACTTTTTGTTATCAATTCCTAAACAAATGATACCTTTTACTTTTTCACGAACTAAAGCCATTAATTCATCGTAATCATTTCCTTTATCTACACCCCCTACGATCCAAACTGTTGGCGTATTCATGCTATCTAAGGCAAAAAAAGTAGCGTTTACATTTGTGGCTTTAGAGTCATTAATGTATTGCACATTATTTATTTTTAATACTTTTTCTAATCTATGCTCGGCACCTTGAAAACTCGCTAAACTTTCTCTTATAGTAGCTTTTCTAATATTCATTAATTGCGCAACGGCTGTAGCTGCCATAGCATTTTTTACGTTATGTTTTCCTTCTAAAGCAAGTTGATTAATTGGCATATTAAAATGATTTTCGTTAAGGTTGATATTTATTTCGTTGTTAGCTGTTATGCTTCCGCCTATATTTAATTTTTTTGAAATGGAAAAAGGCACTTTGTTTGCTTTTGTATGATGTGAGGCAAACCAATTAGAAATGGCTTCATCATCTGCATCATAAATTAAATAATCCGTTTCGGTTTGATTCATAGTAATTCTAAACTTTGCATCGATATATAACTTGTAATCGTAATTGTATCTATCTAAATGATCTGGACTAATATTCAAAATAATTGCTATATCTGGCTTGTAATTTAGTATTCCGTCTAATTGAAAACTACTTAATTCTAACACATAACACTCGTGTTTGTTTTCGGCCACTTGCCACGCAAAACTTTTACCAATATTACCTGCTAATCCAACATTTAAACCGCCTTGTTTAAGTATATGATACGTTAACAAAGTTGTAGTAGTTTTACCATTACTACCTGTAATTCCAATTGTTTTTGCAGTGGTAAATGGCGCTGCAAATTCAATTTCCGAAATCACTGGAATATTTTTTTCTAGTAACTTTTTTACTATGGGCGCTTTATCAGGAATTCCTGGACTTTTCATTACCACATCAGCATTAAGAATTAAATCTTCTGTGTGTTTTTCGTCTTCCCAAGCAATGCTATTAATACTAAGAACTTCTTTATAATTTTCTTTTATTTTTCCATAATCGGATACAAAAACATCATATCCTTTTTTTTTTCCTAGAATAGCCGTCCCAACACCGCTTTCTCCGCCTCCTAATACTACCAATCGCATGTTATCTTAATTTTAAAGATACTAGTGAGAAAATGGCTAAAATGATAGCTACAATCCAAAAACGCGTTACGATTTTACTTTCGTGATAGCCTTTTTTCTGATAATGATGATGTAAAGGTGACATTAAGAAAATACGACGTCCTTCGCCAAATTTCTTTTTAGTATATTTGAAATATGCCACTTGCAACACTACTGAAAAGTTTTCCGCTAAGAAAATTCCACATAAAACAGGAATCATTAGTTCTTTTCTAACAGCGATTGCAATTACAGCTATAATTCCTCCGATTGTTAAACTTCCTGTATCGCCCATAAACACAGTTGCTGGATAGGTATTGTACCACAAAAACCCAATTAATGCCCCTACAAATGCGGCAATATAAATTGTCATTTCACCCGAATTTGGGATGTACATAATGTTTAGATAGTTAGAGAAAATAATGTTTCCAGAAATAAATGTGAATATCCCTAAAACCAATACGGATATGGCGGATGTTCCTGCGGCTAAACCATCAATTCCGTCCGTTAAATTTGCACCATTTGAAACTGCTGTAATAATAAAAATCACTACAGGAATAAAAATTAACCAAGCCCAATTTTGATAATCATCACCCATAAATGAAAGTACCTCTGCATAATCAAACGTATTATTTTTCACAAATGGAATGGTAGTCTCCATTGATTTTACTTCTGGTGAAGTAGATTTAATAACCATTTCCATTCCTTGCTTTTTAAGCACTACATCTTCTTTAATTGTTACATTTGGATGAAAATATAAAGTAGCACCTACAATAATACCAAGGCCAATTTGTCCAATAACTTTAAATTTACCTTTTAAACCTTCTTTATCTTTTTTGAAAACTTTAATATAATCGTCTAAGAAACCAATACTTCCCATCCATAGGGTAGTCACTAAAAGTAAAATGATATAAATATTATCTAATTTAGCCAATAATAATACCGGAACTAACGTAGCCAGAATAATAATTATTCCACCCATTGTTGGGGTTCCTGCTTTTTGTACTTGACCCTCTAAACCTAATTCGCGTACTGTTTCACCAACTTGCTTATTTCGTAAATAATTAATAATTCTTTTTCCATATATGGTAGAAATTAGCAACGAGAATATAACAGCCATTCCAGATCGGAAAGTAATATATTGAAACAAACCTGCTCCAGGCAAATTATAAGCTTCGTCTAAGTATTTAAAAAGGTAGTATAACATATTTTTATAGGTTTAAATTCCAAACTTTTAAAATTCCAAATTCCAAATCTTATGACTTACTATTTCAAAAATTGGAATTTGAGATTTATTTTTTGCGTTTTATTTATCTAATTGTTTTAATAATTCTTGTACAATTTGCATATCGTCAAAGTCCTGACGGACTCCGTTTATTTCTTGATAGGTTTCGTGACCTTTTCCAGCGATCAAAATAATATCTCCAGAATTTGCCATTTGACAGGCCGTTTTTATGGCTTGTTTTCTATCTAAAATAGCTACTGTTTTTTTAAAATATTGACCTTCTACTCCCGTTTCCATTTCTTCGATAATCGTTTGAGGATTTTCAGTTCTTGGATTGTCTGAAGTAAAAATGGCTTTATCACTTAAAGAAGCAGCAATATTTGCCATAATTGGTCGTTTTGTTTTATCTCTATCGCCACCACAACCTACAATTGTAATTAATTGTTCGTTTTTAGTACGAATATTTTCTATTGTTTTCAACACGTTTTCCAACGCGTCTGGCGTATGCGCATAATCTACAATAGCAGTAATTTTGGTAGTAGAAACCACAAACTGAAAACGACCTGAAACACTTTCTAATTCGGACAATAATCGTAATGCTTCTGTGCTTTCAATTCCTAATTCTAATGCTACACCATATATTGCTAATATGTTATAGGCATTAAACGAACCAATTAATTTCGTCCAAACTTCTTCGTTATTAATTTTTAAAACCAATCCAGATAATTGATTTTCTAAAATTTGTGCCTTAAAATTAGCATATGATTTTAAGGCATATGTTCTTTTTTTGGCTATCGTATTTTGAAGCATTACTTCTCCGTTTTTGTCATCGATATTTGATATGGCAAAAGCTGTTTTTGGCAACTGGTCAAAAAATGATTTTTTAACATCTCTATATTCGGCAAACGTTTCATGATAATCTAAGTGATCGTGTGATAAATTAGTAAACACACCACCTTCAAAACATAATGATTCAGTACGTTTTTGGTGAATTCCGTGTGAGGAAACTTCCATAAAACAGAATTCGCATCCTATTTCCACCATTTCATCTAAATATTTATTTATAGTTAGCGAATCTGGTGTAGTATGTGTAGCTTTATATGCTACCTCATCAACCATAATTTTAACCGTTGATAATAAACCTACTTTGTATCCTGCTTTTTTAAACATTTGATACAATAACGAAGCAATTGTTGTTTTTCCATTGGTACCGGTGATACCAACTAATTTTAGTTTTTGCGAAGGATTATCATAATAATTGGCTGATAAAAAGGCTAATGCTTGATTAGAATTTTGCACCTTCACGTAGGTAATGTTATCTACTAATGATGTTGGTAAATCTTCACAAACTACAACTGTGGCTCCTAAAGAAATAGCTTTGTCAATAAATTGATGACCATCTGAAAGCGTTCCTTTTATTGCTACAAAAACATCGTTTATTGAAACCTTTCTAGAATCAAACTCAATTTTTTCTATGGCCAAATCTGTAGTACCGTGAACCGATTCAATAGTTACTTTATATAATATGTCTTTTAATATGTTCACGATAATTCAATTGTTATAATTTGATTTTTTTTAAACGTTACGCCAGGATTGATAGATTGTTTTTTTACTTTTCCAACTCCTGTAAATTTCACCTTTAATCCTAAATTTTCTAATAAAGAAACAGCATCCATTCCAGCCATTCCTTTCACGTTGGGTACTACAGTTATATTTCCTTGCGATTTTTTTTCAAATTCACGATACAGAACTTCTTGTTTTGAACTTTTTAGCTTAATACTTTTAAATTTATTTGTGCTTGGCACATCTGTAAATATTTTTTGTGCAATTCTTTTAAATACAGGTCCTGCCACATCGGCCCCATAATAGCCTTTTGATTTATCTGGATTATGTACTACTACTATGCATGAATATTTTGGTTCGTCTGCAGGAAAATACCCTACAAAAGAAGAGGCATATGACATATCAGATTTACCGTAATCTACCTGAGCGGTTCCCGTTTTTCCAGCCATAGAGAAATCTGCAGAATACAAGCCTTTACCTGTTCCATTTTTAACTACGTTTTCCAATACCTTTCTAACTTTTAACAAAGTTTCATCGGAACATATTTTTGGATTAATTACCTCAGGATCGTACTTTTTAATGGTTTTACTCCATTCTTTTATTTCGCTTACAAAAATTGGTTTTAACATTTTACCGTTATTAGCCACAGCATTATACAAGGACAATGTTTGTAAAGGTGTCATAGAAACGCCATAACCAAATGCCATCCATGGCAAAGTAGTACCATACCAATTCTTAGCTCCAGGTTGTGGAATTATAGGCTGTCCTTCTCCTTTAATTTGTAAACCCTGTTTTTTATTTAGTCCATAACTGTTAATTCTATTAATAAATTGCCATGGATTGTTTTTATAGGCTTTATAAGTTGCTTGTACTAAGATGGTGTTGGATGACACTTCAAAACCTTTTGCCAAAGAGGCCATTCCGTATCCGTGATGATTGGAATCTTTTACTGGTTTACCTTGGATCGTTACTAATCCACCATTAGAATTATACACGGAGCTAGTGTCTGCTTTTTTATCATCAATTAGAGCAATTAAATCCATTAATTTAAAGGTTGAACCTGGTTCATGAGATTCCGTAAGTGCATAATTTTGAGTTTCGAAATACGAACCATCTTCGGTTTTCCCTAAATTTGAAATGGCTTTTATGTAACCTGTTTTGGTTTCCATAACTACCACACAACCATGATCTGCTTTGTATAATTCTAATTGTTTTAATAGAGCATGATGCGCAATATCTTGAATAAACACATCAATAGTTGAAATTACATCGTACCCATCAATTGGATCTAGTTCATTAATATCAGAAATAGGTTTCCACTGATTTTTTGCAATTTTTTGCATCCAATGGTGGCCATTTGTACCATTTAAATATTTACGAAACGCATATTCTAACCCTTTTCCTTGGTTCCCGTCGCGTTCATAACCAATTGTTCTGTTTGCTATTAATCCTACAGGATGTTTACGCACCGTTTGCTGTTCTGCAATAATGCCTCCTTTATTAGCTCCCAACTTAAATAGCGGAAACTGTTTTACACGCATATATTCAGTAAACGTTAATTTTTTTGCGACTAAAAAATACCTGTTTTTTGTGTTTTTGGCTTTTCTTAAATCTCTTTGAAATTCGCCTGATGATTTTCCTACAAGTTTGGCTAGAGAATCTGACAAGGCAACATAATATTTCTCAAAATTTTCATCTGATGGCGTGACCGCATCAAAACGAATGGTGTATTCAGGAATCGAAGTAGCTAACAAACTACCATCTGAAGAGTAAATATTTCCTTTATTGGCAGGGATTTCGAAATTTTTAACGGTGCGTTGCTTGGCTAATTTTCTATAATACTCGCCACCTACCCATTGAATGTTAAACAATTTAATAACAATTGCAAAAGAAAACGCAACAACGCAAACCACCACAAATGCTAGTCGGTAAGAAATTATATTGTCGTTTTTTATTGCCATATTTTTAATTTATCTATAAAACTTTTTTCTTTTGGTTTTCGTATTACAATTTTTTTTGGAGGGACTGTTGAAGGTACAATTTGCCTTGCTTCCATTTTTTTGGAAACAGTGGACTCCATTTTTAATTTCATTAATTCAGAACGTGTATCTACAAATTTCGATCGCAATTCTTTTACTTCATTGGTTAAGCTTGTAATTCTATAATTTTTTTCATCGTAATTGTGGTTAAAATAAACCATTAACATTGCTAATGAAAACAAGTAAATAATAAATTTCCAAGTTTTTAATGCATCATCATCAATTAAGAATTTTGCTTTTAATAAACTATATATACTACTTTCTTTAGCCATTATTTTTTTTCTGCTACACGAAGTTTTGCGCTTCTAGCTCTATTGTTTATTTCTATTTCTGCTGCTGAAGGCACAATTAACTTTTCAATACTTTTAAATGGGACTTCAAAATTTCCAAAAAAGTCACGTTCCGGTTCACCTTCAAACATGCCGTTTCTTATGAATCGTTTTACCAATCTGTCTTCTAAAGAATGATACGAGATTACACTTAATCTTCCTCCAGACACAAGTAGCTCTTCCGTTTGTATTAAAAATTCTTTTAAAACTTCAATTTCTTGATTTACTTCAATACGTATGGCTTGATATATTTGAGCTAAAATTTTATTTGCTTTATGACCTGGCAAAAAGCGAGACAACACCTCTTTTAACTGCTCAGAATTTTTTATTTTTTTATCTGCTCTAGCAGCAACTATAACATTTGCCATTGCGCCACCATTTTTCAATTCGCCATAATCTACAAAAACACGTTTAAGTTCAATTTCTGTATAATCATTTACCACTTCATAGGCAGAAAGTGTATCCTTTTGGTTCATTCTCATATCTAAAGCCGCATCAAAACGAGTAGAAAACCCTCTATCTGCCACATCAAATTGATGAGAAGAAACTCCGAAATCACCTAAAATTCCGTCTACTTGTTTTATACCATGAAAGCGTAAGAACCTTTTAATAAATCTGAAATTTTCATTAATTAATACAAAACGTTCATCATCAATTACATTTGCTAAAGCATCTGTATCTTGATCAAAACCAAACAATTTTCCATTTGGCCCTAACTGTTTCATTATTTCTCTAGAATGTCCGCCGCCGCCAAAAGTGACATCAACATAAATTCCATCTGGTTTAATATTTAAACCCGCAACTGTTTCTTTTAAGAGTACTGGATTATGATATTCCATCTTCCTCATCATTTTGGTTACCCATTACTTCCTCGGCTAAATCTGCAAAATCAACCATCGCGTTACCTAAGGCAGATTCGTATAAATTTTTATCCCAAATTTCAATAATTGAAACTGCAGATGACAAGACAATATCTTTATCTATTTTAGAAAACAACACCAAATCTTTCGGAATTAACAACCTACCTGTAGCATCAATTTCTACCATTCTAACACCAGCAGTAAATGCTCTAATAAAATCGTTGTTCTTTTTTACAAAGCGATTTAATTTATTGATTTTCTGCATGACTTTATTCCATTCCTTCATGGGATACAATTCCAAACAAGGCTGAAATACAGAACGCTTCAATACAAAACCTTCTTCAAAATTACCCAGTTGTTTTTTAAGAGGCGCAGGTACCATTAACCTTCCTTTTGCATCAACTTTGCACTCGTATGTTCCTAAAAATGTATTCAACTTTTATAAAATGAATTATTATTGAGACAAATTTAAAAAATATTTTACCACTTTTTACCACAAAATACCACTTTGTTAATAAGTTTTTATGAAAAAATATCAGAATTACCACTTATGGGCTGAAAATACAGATATTGACGAAGAAATTAAGTTTTTAACTTTTGAAGTATTTATGTAAAACAAGCTGTTAATTAGATAGAAATTATTCAAAACAAATTGGAAATTAGGGTTTTAGATACCAAACAATTTAATAATCTTAAATAAGAAACATATGTGAAAAAAAAATGTATTTTTGTATCTATTAGTTAGTTGAACGCGAATACGTTTTTATGATAAAGAAAGAAAAAAAATACACTTATTTTGAAGCCGGTGAAGGCACGCCAATAATTGTGTTACACGGTTTGATGGGCGGATTAAGTAATTTTGACGGCGTGGCCAATTATTTTCCAAGTAAAGGATACCAAGTAATTATTCCGGAATTGCCTATTTATACCCAAAGTTTATTAAAAACTAATGTAAAGGCATTTGCCAGATATGTTAAAGATTTTATTACTTTCAAAGGATTAGAACGTGTAATTTTAGTAGGAAATTCTTTAGGTGGACACATTGGTTTGTATTTTACGAAACAATACCCTGAATTAGTTAGAGGATTAGTAATTACTGGAAGTTCGGGATTATATGAAAGTGCTATGGGCGAAAGTTATCCTAAACGTGGTGATTATGAATACATTAGAAAAAAAGCAGAAGATGTATTTTATAATCCAGAAGTGGCAACAAAAGAAATTATTGATGAGGTTTTTGCAACCGTAAACGACCGAATTAAACTTTTAAAAACGTTAACTATTGCCAAAAGTGCCATCCGTCATAATATGGCTAAAGATTTGCCTAAAATGCATGTACCAACATGCATAATTTGGGGAAAACAAGACAAAGTTACGCCACCAGAAGTAGCCGAAGAATTTAAAAAACTGCTGCCAAATTCTGAATTATTTTGGATTGATAAATGTGGTCATGCGGCCATGATGGAAGAGCCAGATCAATTTAATGATTTGCTATTTAAATGGCTTAGCGAGAAAAAATTATAAATTCTCTTTTTAGTAAAGAGAAAAACATCCTACTACAATCTTTTGAGTAGTTAAAATACTGTAAATCAAATGAAAATTAATACCGCCGAATTTGTAGTTAGTAATTCCGAAGTGGAAAAATGTCCGAAAGACAGAATTCCAGAATATGCTTTTATTGGACGTTCTAATGTTGGAAAATCATCGTTAATTAACATGATTACCAACCATAAAAATCTTGCTAAAACCTCTGGAAAACCAGGAAAAACACAACTAATTAACCATTTTTTAATTAACAAAAATTGGCATTTAGTAGATTTACCGGGTTATGGATATGCAAAAGTTTCAAAAACCACTAAAGCAAAATTTCAACAATTTATTACTGATTATTTTGAAAGCAGAGAACAACTTATTTGTGCGTTTGTTTTAGTAGATATTAGACACGAACCACAAAAAATTGATACTGAATTTATTGAATATTTAGGCGAAAGTGAGATTCCGTTTTGTATTGTTTTTACCAAAGCAGATAAATTAGGAAAAACGCATATTCATAAACACGTAGAAGCGTACAAGAAAAACTTATTAGCCAATGATTGGGCAGAAATGCCACAGTATTTTGTAACTTCTGCAGAAAGTGCTTTGGGTAAAGAAGACATTTTGACTTATATAGATGAAGTAAATCAGAATTTATTTACGGGTTCTGATTTTTAATTGGGTACACAGATTTTAAGGATTTAGGTGTATTATTCTATTTAACAAACCCTCCAAGAGTTTTAAACTCTTGAAGGGTTTGTTAATTTATTTCAACAACAATGAATGCTGCGTCATGGCTTCTGGCTGCGTAATTCCCATTAAATCTAAAATAGTGGGTGCCACATCTCCTAACACACCTGATTGAATATGTGTTTTATCGTTATCTACTAAAATTACGGGTACTGGATTAGTTGTATGTGCCGTGTTTGGGGAACCATCTGGATTTATCATGGTTTCACAATTTCCGTGGTCAGCAATTACAATTGTGGTGTATTGGTTTGCTAAAGCGGTTTCAATGATTTCTTTTACGCAAACATCAACGGCTTCACATGCTTTTATGGCTGCAGGCATACTTCCGGTGTGTCCTACCATATCACCGTTTGCGAAATTTAAACATACAAAATCCACATCCCCTTTTTGTAATTCAGGTACTAAAGCATCTTTTAATTCGAAAGCACTCATCTCGGGTTGTAAATCGTAAGTGGCTACTTTTGGTGAATTTTTTAATATTCGAGATTCCCCATCAAACGGTTCCTCTCTTCCTCCAGAAAAGAAAAAAGTTACGTGCGGATATTTCTCTGTTTCTGCAATTCTGATTTGTTTTTTTCCAGCTTTAGAAAGCACTTCGCCTAATGTTTCAGTAATATTGTCTTTATCGTAAATTACGTGAACGTTTTTATAGGTATCGTCATAATTGGTTAACGTAACATAATACAACGGTAATTTATGCATATTTTGCTCATGAAAATCGGTTTGCGAAAGCGCCTCGGTTAGTTCTCTACCTCTGTCGGTTCGGAAATTAAAGAAAATTACCACATCATCTGGTTGTATCGTTTTTCCTTCTGAAGAAAATAAAGGTTGAATAAATTCATCTGTTACGTTTTCATCATAACTTTTTTGAATACTTTCTGCTAAATTCGTAGATTTTTCACCCACACCGTTTACTAATAAATCGTAAGCTAATTTTACTCGTTCCCAACGTTTGTCTCTATCCATAGCGTAATATCTTCCAATCACGGATGCTAATTTTGCATTCGTGTTTAAAAGAAAATTCTGTAAATCTTGGATGTATTTTTTTCCTGATTTTGGATCTACATCTCGTCCATCGGTAAAAGCATGAACAAACATATTTGTTACTCCATTTTCCTGAGCTGCTTCAATTAATCCACGTAAATGTGACGTATGAGAATGTACGCCACCATCTGAAACCAAACCTAAAAAATGAACGTTTTTATGATTTGTTTTTGCATAATTAAAGGCTTCAAGCAACGGTTTTTCATTTTTCAAGGTATGATTTTTGACTGCTAAATTAATTTTAGCTAAATCTTGATACACAATACGTCCTGCACCTAAATTCATATGACCTACTTCTGAATTTCCCATTTGGCCTTCAGGTAAACCTACATGAAGTCCATCTGTACGCAATTCGGCATTTGGATAGTTTTTATATAGCGAATCTATAAATGGTGTATTGGCATTATCTATGGCTGAAACTTTAGGGTCTGGAGAATGTCCCCAACCATCTAAAATCATTAAAATTACTTTTTTGTTCATTACAATCGTATTTAAGATACGAAGTTACTGATTTTTTAAATGCCGACTAAAAAAAGTTAGTAACGAAAAGGTTTTCTTAATTTTTTACAGAAAAACAGTAATATTATTTTAGAGCATTCTTCGCTTGGTTATAATCAATAAAATAGCGAATACTGATAGAAAACGTATGATTTAAATCTTCATGATTAAATACTTTCTTAGTATTATAAACAAAATTTTTATCTATAGTATTTTGAAAAATACCTGACGAATTTCTATATAAAAACGACATTTGACTTCCAGGTGCAAACCACCAACTATACGACAAATCAAAGTTCCATAAATTTAAATTTTGATTTGCATTACTTGTGTAAGAATAAGCTTCAGTATATCCATTTTCTAATAATTTATAGTACGAATTATTTTCAGAAAACGACCAATAATGCCTTAATTTTAATCCAAAATTCATTTTTGCCGTGATGGAATATTTCCCTTCCAAACTAGTTTCTAAGGTTTGATTGTCTCTTGATGCGAAAATTATATCATTTCCTACTCGATCTACGCGGCCTAAATCTTGGTATTCGTTGAAGAAATTATTTCTGTAAATTAAGGTGAATTTATCATTGAAACGATATCTCGGACTCACATCAATACCCCAATACCACCAGCCTTTTGTTTCGGTAATACCAATATTTGGATTGATATCAAACGCAAATTTATTATTGTAATTAGAAGAAATATACCCCCACATGCCATAATTTTTTGGGAAAATTACATATCGCCCTACGGATTGCGGATTATAAAAATTATATCTTTCAAACGGATTCAAATTAATTCCAAAACCTGCGGAATGATTTTTTTTATTGGTTAAATTTAAATTAATATTAAAATTTTGTTCCTGAAGATAATTAGTTGCCTTATCAAATTGCGCAAACGTATTTAAACTTATTCTGAATGAATTTAATTTTTCTGTCGATTGAAGTAATCGGTAATTTACATTCGCACTAAAGGAATAATAATTGGTTTGAAAATTAACCCCTAAATCATTATTGTCATACTCTTTGGAAACATATTCTCCGTTCACTGAAAATCTAATTTTTCCTGACGTTTCACCAAATCCTAAATTAGCCGTAATTCCATTTTTATTCTGCAAATTGGCATAATTGTTTACGTAACTATATTTCAAAGCGCCATTTAAATTAAATGTGTTTTTTTTGGTATTTAAATCGAAAGTTGTGGCAGTTACATTTGCATCTCTAAAATTTCCGTTTCGGGTGACATTTGTATTAATTAACGATACAGAAGAATTTCCATTAAACCGCTGGTCTAAAACCAAAACATTGTAATTGGCTAGCGGCTCCACCGTTTCTGTTCTGGTATTTCCTGTAATTATATCACGAATAACAACATCGGTTTTTTTAGTAACTGTATTTAAAAAACCAACCCCTAATCCGTCTTTAGTTCGGCCTGAAACTTTAACAGCATTCACCAAATCAATCGTGTTTGGAAAATCTATAACTTCTTCCGTTTCAGATATTTCAGGGTATTTACTAGCACGTTGCCCAATTCTTCTCGAATAAAACAACCCACCTTTATTAAACAAATCGGTTCCTTCGGTAAAAAATGGTCTGTTTTCATTAAATATTTGTTCAAAAGGACCTAAATTCAATATTTTATTATCAAATCTTGTTTGACCAAAATCAGGAATCAGCACCATATCTAAAGTAAATGCATCGGTTAATCCGTATTTCAAATCTAATCCACCTTTTAGCGTTCCAAAAGATTTTTCTTTACCCAAACTATTTAAATAAAATGAAGAATAAGGAATCAGAAACAAACGCGTTGGAGTATTAATTTTTTCAATGCCTTTTAAAATACCAGCTTGTTGTGTAAAAAATCCTTTGCTATTATCCACTGGATTCCAAGTAAACATTTGTCGGTTTCTTCTTACTTCTCTAAAAAAATTTATACCCCAAATTTGTTTCTCTTCCTCAGAAAAACGAAGTGCAGCATATGGAATTTTCATTTCAACTACCCAACCAATGTCTGTAATTTTTGCTTTACTTTCCCATATGGCATCCCATGATGTATCTTCATTTTCTGTAGTTCTTATTAAATCCATTTGTCCATCGGAAGCACTCACAAAAAAACTAAATTCTTGCTGACCATCATTGAAACCATTAATAAATACTCCAAAAAAATCCGCTGCTCCAATATCATCTCTTTCAGAGATTTCTCTTAAAATTTTAGCAGGTTCATTATCATATAATATAGCCCCTACATAAATAGCATCATCATCATACACTACTTTTACTTCTGTTCGAAGTTCAGGTAACTCTGGTTTTCCGTTATCTTGATTAAACATTACAAAGTTCTTTGCTATTGGAACATTTTGCCAGTCTTCTTCATTAAGTGAAGCATCAATTTTTATAGGTTTTTTTAATTTTACGGCACTAACTTCCTTTTTATTTTTTTCTATCGGAAAAGGGCTTGATGTTGCCATTTCTTGAGCAAAAGAAGAGAGTTGAAATAAAAAAAATATACTGAGAATTTGAAAGTACTTCATAAAATATTTTATAAATAAAATTATTAGTATCACTATTGGCAAATTTGTTTCATTATCAAATGTTAATTTTTGTAATTTAATTTGATATTGTTCGTTTTAAAAAATCGCTACAATCAAAAAAGGAAACTCCCGATAAAACGTTAAAAAAAATCGTTAAAAAACACTAATTTATTTTTTTTAATCAAAATTACAATTATATTTGTGCTGCTACAGTTTATAGTAACAATAAGACAACCAATGAATTATAAATTTTTTCCTTTACTTTTTTTAGTGTTTTTGTTTAGTTTTACCGCTAAAGAGAACCTGATAAATTCAATTTCTAAACCCAGCGAGTTTTCAACAAAGGTTGTGAGACCAATGACTATGGGTAAAAATGAGAGGGAAAACAGTAAAGAAAAGTCTGAATTATTTTATTGTGAGATTCAACCTGAAGGGTTTTCATTACCTGAATTAGAAATTTTCACGAAAGCATTTGAAGGTTATACCGTTTTAGAATCTCAAGGGAAAATAAAAAACAATATTTTAACGATTATTGATTTCAGTTTGTCATCCAGAAAAGAAAGAATGTGGGTGATTGATATGTTAAATAAAAAAGTGATTTTACAAACATTGGTCTCTCATGGAATAAAATCTGGAAAAGAATATGCCAAATCGTTTTCCAACCAAAATGAATCATTCAAGAGTAGTTTGGGCTTTTTTTTAACAGGAGAAACCTATAAAGGGAAGCATGGAATTTCATTAAAATTGGACGGTCTAGAATTTGGGCTTAACGACAAAGCAAGAGAAAGAGCCGTGGTGATACATGGCGCAGAATATGTTTCTAAAAAACTAGCAACTAAACAAGGTTATTTGGGTAGAAGTCAAGGTTGTCCTGCAGTGGAACCGGCTATCGCTCCCAAACTAATTCAAACCATAAAAAATAAATCGGTGTTGTATATTTATCATCCTTCAAGAATCTACGTTAATAAATCTAAATTAGTTTCTTAATTTATCGTACAATATTTTGTCTAGATTATACATATCATCTCTAAATTGAAAACCTGATCCGCTTAACCAACTTGTCCAATATAATTGATGAATATATATAGGTTCTTTTACTTTTATATAATAAGGTTCTTTATTCTTTTTAATAATTGAATCAATTTCATTACCAGTGGCCCATCTTCCATTATCTTGATTTTTTAATATTTTTTTAGCTAAATCAACTGGATTTTGTACCCGAACACAACCCGAACTTAATGCTCTATACGACAACTGGAAATAATCCCTATGATTGGTATCATGTAAATACACAGAATGATGGTTTGGAAAATTAAATTTCACAACACCTAGCGAATTATTGTACCCATGATTTTGAACATACCTGTAACTTGAAGCTTTTTTTGGATTCCAATTTGATGGAGAAACAATATTATTTTTTCCATTATAAATGAGAATTCTATTTCTAGTGAAATAACTTCTATTTGCAGCCGCTTCTACAGATAAATCTTCTTTGATGATTGTTGGCGGAACCGTCCAAGTAGGATTAAACACAAAATTAGACAACTTAGATTGTAAAATTGGTGTCATTCTTTTGGGTTTACCACAAACAATTTTATGCGAGGTCGTAGTATCATTTCTTTGCATAAAATCTAATTTATAATCCGGTAAATTTATCAATAAATATTGCTCACCAAAATCTCTTGAAAACCAGCGCCAACGTTCTAAATTAGCCAAAATTTGTGAACGTCTTGTTTCTACATTATAATTTAATGCTTTAATGGTCCCAAAACCAATAACGCCATCAGGTTGTAATCCATGTCTTGCTTGAAATTTCTTTACAGCCTCAAGCATTGAACTGTCATAATTAATGGAATAATTTGTGTGTTTTTCGTCTAAATCTTTCCAATATACTAATCGCTTTTTGATTTCTTTTACTACTTTTAAAGTATCCTTATATTTTATCTTTATAGATTTATTTATGGAATCGAAATTACTTTCTGGCATTTTATCAATAAGAACTAACGCTTCTTTTAGCGAAGTATAAATAGGATGATTGGGCAATAAATTTTTTATGGAAGTCGCTACTTTTTTTGAAGAAATTGCAACTTTTAAATGAGTTGCCATAGAAAAGGGTTTATCAAATAAATCCCAATTTTCATACACTTCGTCAGGATTTAATTTTCCTCTATAATAATTACTGCAAAGTTTATCATAGGTTTGAGTTAATAAAACATCATACGCTAATTTTTCTTCTAAAGACAAAGAATCTAGCTTTACTTCTAATTGATATATTTTATTAATATTATAATCTTGAGGATTTAATCCTTCGTATTTTGACTTTTCTATTTGTATGATTAAATCTTCTCTGTTTTCTGCATCAACCCATATTTCGTGATTTCCAAATGCATTATAAATACTTTTAATACTATCTGATTTATCAGTTAATATGTCTTCAGGAATGGCGTGAATAGTAATTTTTCTAATGGTGTCAAAATAATCCTCACTCACTTTGAAATCCTCATTTTTACAGAGTTTAAAAGACACAATAGAAACAATTAGTACTAGACTAAAAAATAAAACCTTTTTCATTCAATTCAAATTTATCAAATTTACCAAAAAATACTGGTATTCCACATCAAATGCAAAAATGATTACAATTTATTAATCAAAATATTTATACATTAAAAAATGCGTGCCAATCTCAGGAATTTCAAACGAAGTCCCTTTTTTACAACAACCTAATTTTTCATAAAAAGGCACTGCGGTTTCTCTTGCATTAAACCAAAGCAATTCAACTTGATTTGATTCAATAAAATTGAAAATTTCTTCAATTAGCAACTTTCCAAAACCCGTATTTTGGTACGCTTCTAAAATTGCCATTCCACGTAATTGATATTGATTTTTATTATCAAAATTTTCATTGTTTGACGTAAAAACAGAAGCTACTCCTATTATATTATTTTCAATACATAAACCAAAATGTGTAGTACCAACTGCTTCATCACCTAAAAAAGAGCACGTTTCCACAGGTTTTCCTTGTCTTAAGACGGCGCTTCTAACTGGAAAAGTATCTAAATAATTGATTTTCTTGATTGAAATTTTGTCCATAACGTGTTATATATTAATAAATTACAAGATTGTTTTTTATATTTTTTATTATTTTTTATAAAAAACTTGCAATTAATCGGTTTTTCATATTATATTTGCACTCACCAAAATAAAAATGCGAAAGTAGCTCAGTTGGTAGAGCGTCAGCCTTCCAAGCTGAATGTCGCGAGTTCGACCCTCGTCTTTCGCTCTAAAACATATTGAATTTTAAAATTCTACCCTGCGAAAGTAGCTCAGTTGGTAGAGCGTCAGCCTTCCAAGCTGAATGTCGCGAGTTCGACCCTCGTCTTTCGCTCTAAAGCCTCAAATTTTTTGAGGCTTTTTTATTTTAAGTTACTTAAATCCGTTCCTGTTTCTATTTCAATTGGCGCTTTTCCTTGCTGAAAAAGTCGTGCAGGCAAATCACCTTTTAAGGTAATTTTATTTCCAAACACTTCCAACCAACTGCCTTCTCTTAATCCTAGAACAGGTTGCGAATTATAGTGATGAAATTCTTTAATTCTAGTTTCTCTAGTTTCACCCATGTGCTGCAAACCTTCTATTGGATCTAAATAATGCGGATTTAAATTAAAAGAAACCAATCCCAACGTTTTAAAACTCGGAGGATAGACTATCGGCATATCATTAGTTGTATTCATAGTTAAACCACAAATATTACTTCCAGCACTGGTTCCTAAATAGGGTGTTCCGTTTTCAACTACTTTCTGAATGACATCTAATAAATTATATTTGTACAGCATAGTTACTAAAACAAAGGTATTTCCACCGCCAGTAAAAATGGCTTCGGCTTTTTGTATCGCTTCAATTGGATTTTCAAATTGATGAATTCCCTTTACTTCCATATTCAGTTGTTTAAAAAACGGTTTTACTTTTTCTGTATATTCATCGTGAGTAATCCCTCCTGGTCTTGCAAATGGAATAAATACTAAATTTGAAATACCCTTAAAATGTTCTTTCAAAACAGGCAATAAATAATCTAAATAGGTGCCGCCAAATACGGTAGAAGTGCTTGCTATAATAACTTTTTTCATATGCTTTACAAATTTTACTTTATTCTTAACAAAATTTTATAAGGATTGTAATTTTGTTCTTTTATTTTTACAAAAAATTAATTCTTTTACGTATCAAAAAATACATATATATAATTTTACTCTTTGTCTCCCAGATAGTAGCTTCGCAAAACGATTCTATAATTAAGGGAAAAATCATTGTGGAAACCAACGACAATGAGGAAATTACTATATTAAATATTTCTAACAAAACTACTACAATTTCTGGAAACGGTGGCTATTTTAAAATAAAAGCAAAAGTAAATGATACCATTATGTTTAGCGCCATTCATTTAGTTGGTAAAAAACACATCATTACAAAAAAAGATTTTGGTAAAGATTTACTTTTCATAAAATTAGACATCTACACGCGTCATATAAAAGAAATAATGGTTACGAATGCTGATGATATCACGGCGGAATCTTTAGGATTGGTCCCGAAAGGACAAAAAAAATACACGCCAGCTGAAAGACGTTTGAAAACCGCAGGTGATTTTAATGGGCAGTTTGGACTAAACACTGTTTTTAGTGTTGATCCCTTATTAAACGCTATTTCAGGAAGAACCAAACAATTAAAAGCAGAATTAGAAGTAGAACGAAAAGAATTTTTACAATATAAAATAAATACTAACTTTGATTCCGAATATATTATGAATCAATTACACATTCCAGAAGAGTATGTACAAGGATTTGTTTTTTATATTGTAGAAGATGAGGAATTAAAAAATGCAGCCCAAGCGAAAAACAAAACGCTAATTTCTTTTAGAATGAGCGCGCTGGCAGTCGATTTTTTAAAATTGAAAAATTTACAGCCTTATTACCCAAAACCTGCTGAACCAGAAAAAAGTATAGAAGAAAATACCACGATTCCAAAATCCGAAATAGAACAAAAGAAAAATGAATAAAATTAAATTAAGTTTTCTGGTCATGTTGTTTTCATTTTTGAGTGCATTTACTTTGCATAAATTTTATGTTGGCGTTTTTCAAATTGATTATTTTAAAGAAAAAAAAGCCGTTCAAATTACAGCCAGATTATTTATTGACGATTTAGAAAAGGCGTTATATAAAAAACATAACAAACATTTTTATCTTACCACAAAAGACGAAATATCAGATGCAAACACCTATATTGCTAGTTATTTATCGGAAAAATTAAAAATTAAAATCAATAATAAAGTTCAAATACTACAGTTTTTATCTAAAGAACAAGAAGATAATATTGTAATTTGCTATTTAAAAATACCTTTTAAAGATAACTTAAAAGAATTAGACATTTACAATAATGTTTTATCCGATATTTTTAATGAACAACAAAATTTAGTACATTTGAACATTAATGGTAACAAAAAAACAATTTTGTTTACTAATACAGAAACCAACCAAAAACTGAAATATAAATAATTATGAAAAAGCTAATTTTAATTGTTTTCTTATTTTTCGCGTCATTTACTGGCTTTGCACAAGAGGTAAAAAAAGAAGAAACTAAAAAAGAACCTCAAGGGCACACTGATATTAATAAATTTAGTCAAATGTATGCCGAAATGGCTACGCCTAATATGTTCCGAACGGCTTCTGGTGCTCCAGGTCCAGCCTATTACCAACAACGTGCGGATTATAAAATTAATTTAGAATTAGACGACAAACTATCCAGAATGTATGGAAGTGAAACCGTTACCTATTATAATAATTCCCCTGAATCTTTAGACTATTTATGGGTGCAGTTAGATCAAAATATAGCAAGAAGAGACTCCCAAACGCCTTTGATTGATTCTCAAACAATGCCACAAGCAACATCTGTAGAAAACTTCACCAAAACATATATGGGTAAAGGTTTTGATGGTGGATTTAACTTAGAATACGTGAAAGACGAAAAAGGCAACGGAATGAAATATACCATTAACAATACTATGATGCGTATTGATTTGCCAAAAGCCTTAAAAAAGGGAGAAAAAGTTGTTTTTTCAATCAAATGGTGGTACAACATTAACGATTATATGAAAGATGGCGGAAATGGTCGTTCTGGATATGAAGTGTTTCCCGATGGAAATAAAATTTATGTAATTGCCCAATTTTATCCAAGAATGTGTGTGTATAACGATGTTGAAGGGTGGCAAAATATGCAATTTTGGGGAAGAAGTGAATTTGCTTTAACTTTTGGAAATTACGATGTTATAATTACCGTTCCATCAGATCATATTTTAGATGGTACTGGGGTTTTACAAAACAGAAGCGAAGTCTATACTGCAGCACAAGAAAAAAGATGGCAATTAGCCGAAAATTCTTTTGATAAACCTATAATAATTGTTACACAAGAAGAAGCGACTGCTGCAGAAAAAAACTTCGCAACTGCTAAAAAAACCTGGCATTTAAAAGCTGAAAACGTAAGAGATTTTGCATTCTCTACATCACGAAAATTTATTTTAGATGCAATGGCAGTACAAGTGGGAAACAACAAACCAATGGCCATTTCTATGTATCCAAAAGAAGCCAATCCATTATGGGAAAACTTATCTACAAAGGCTGTAGCACACACATTAAAAACCTATTCAAAATACACATTCGATTATCCTTATCCAAAAGCAATTTCAGTTTCTGCTGAAGATCAAGGAATGGAATACCCAATGATTTGTTGGAATTATGGTCGTCCAGATGAAAACGGAAAAATTAGCGACAGAGTAAAATACGGAATGCTAGGGGTTATTATTCACGAAGTGGGACATAACTTTTTCCCAATGATTGTAAATTCTGACGAAAGACAATGGACTTGGATGGATGAAGGTTTAAACACCTTTTTAGAATATTTAACTGAACAAGAATTTGATAAAAATTTCCCAGCAGATAGAGGTCCTGCAAAATCTATTGTGCCTTATATGAAAGGAAACCAACAGTTTTTAGAACCTATTATGAGCCACGGAGATGTAGTTTATAATTTTGGAGCCAATGCTTACGGAAAACCAGCAACAGGATTAAATATTTTACGTGAAACGATTATGGGACACGAATTATTTGACCACGCATTTAAAACCTATGCGAACCGCTGGAAATTTAAACATCCTACTCCAGAAGACTTTTTTAGAACCATGGAAGATGCATCTGCAGTGGATTTAGACTGGTTTTGGAAAGGTTGGTTCTACTCTACTGATGTAGTAGATTTAGGAATTAAAAACGTAAAACAATTTTATGTAACAGAAGATGCTTCTAAAGAAGCAGCTGCAAATGTGAACAGAAGAGGAAGAAGAATGCCAAACAGCGGACCAATGATTTACTTAGTAAATAGTGAAAGTACCGAATTGAAACCCGAATCAAAAACAGCATTAGAAACAGAAAAAGTAATGGCTTTAAATGAGTATATAAACAAAAATTATAGTTCAGAGGAAAAAGCCGCTTTAAAAAATCCAAAATATTTTTACGAAGTAGAATTTGACAAACCTGGAAGTTTAATGATGCCAATTATTGCTGAATTGCAATTTGAAGACGGTACCTCAGAAACACATAAATTCCCAGTTCAAATTTGGAGAAGAAATAATACTACTGCAAAACGTGTTTTTGCGACAGAAAAAAAAGTAGTTAAAATTCAATTGGATCCAAAATTAGAAACTGCAGATATTGACGTTACTAATAATACTTGGCCAAAAGAAGCCGTTGTAGATAAATTTGAACAAATAGAAAAGAAATAAACTATTTTGAAATAAACAGATTGAAAATACTTTTAAACCATTAAGGTAGTAAGATAATTAAGATTGTTATAGACTTAATGAAACTTAATTTCTTAATGGTTTTTATTTTTTAACTAAAAAAAACACTAAGTTTTACTACATTTGTAATTCATAAAACACAAAACTATGTTTGGTATTGGCGGAGGCGAAATCTTTTTTATATTAATTGTAATTCTAATGCTTTTTGGATCAGATAAAATTCCAGAAATTGCCAGAGCATTGGGTAAAGGTATGGCGCAATTAAAAAACGCTACCAATGAAATTAAGCACGAAATTCAAAAAGGTGCTGAAGATAATGGTTTAGATATGCGAAGTTTAACAGGTGGTATATCAGATGAAATTGCAAGTGCAAAAGAAAGCATGACAAAAGCAATTAGTCCAACTGAATTTACAAATCCCATTACTGAAATAAAAGAAGATATTGAAAACGCTACAGGACCTATAAAACGTCAAATGTAATGTTAGAATACCTAATTCATTTAGATAAACAATTTTTCATTTTTCTTAATAATTTAGGGTCAACACCTTTTGATGACATCTGGCTATTAATTACCAAACAAATCAATTGGACTCCGTTTTTTTTAATTTTACTATTTATTTTATATAAAAAATTAGGAACTAAAAAATTGGGGATAGTTATCCTAACACTAGCCGCCTTAATTACGTTTACTAATGAAATTACAGATGTAATTAAATTTTCAGTACAACGCATTCGTCCTTGTAATGATGACACACTGGCAGGCTTAATCAGGGTAGTGAAAGACAGCGATACCTTTAGCTATTTTTCTGGACACGCAGCAAATTCAACAGCTGCCATGATGTTTGTGTTTTTAATTTTAAGAAAATACTATAAATATAGTTACTTATTATTTCTGTATCCTTTAATTTTTGCTTATAGCAGAATTTATTTAGGGCTACACTTCCCTTTAGATATTATTTCAGGATATTTTTTTGGAGGCAGTACCGGGTTTTTGTTTTATTTTTTATTTGAAAAAATTTCAAATAAATTAATTATGCCTACAACACTCGAGTAACGGTCAATCCATCACGAATAGGTAATAAAACCGTTTCTACACGAGAATCTTCATTAATAATTTTATTATAATCAAGTAAAATTTGTGTGCTTTTGTCGTTTGCTTTTACTTGTTCTAAAACCTTTCCGCTCCACAATACATTATCAGATAAAATGATGCCACCTTTATTCATCAAAGGCACAATCAAATGAAAATAATTAATGTAATTTTCTTTATCTGCATCGATAAAAACCAAATCAAATTTTTTATTTAAAGTTGGAATAATTTCAATGGCATCACCAATATGCTGCACAATTTGATTGGAATATTCAGATAAATCAAAATATTTTTTTTGAATTTCCTCTAACTCTTCATTTATATCAATGGTATCTAATGTCCCGTTTTCTTGTAAACCTTCTGCCAAACATAAAGCGGCATAACCTGTATAGGTTCCAATTTCTAAAATAGACTTAGGATGAATTATTTTAGACAACATACTCAAAACCCTACCTTGAAAATGGCCACTAAGCATTCGTGGTTGCAAAATTTTCTGATGCGTTTCTTTATTCAATTGCACCAATAATTCTGGTTCTTGTTGCGAATGAGTGGCTACGTAATTTTCTAAATCTTCTGATATAAAGTGCATAATTTTTTAAAATTTCAAAGTACAAAAGTACAAATTACAATCTTTTAAACACCGATTCAAGAAATTTATAAAATTTATAAAAACAGCATTTCATTAAATTGGCATATTGAAAATTGATTAATTGGCACATTAATAGTACTTTTGCCGTATGCAAGCAGAAAAAAAAGACATACGTGCTTTATCTAAAGAGCAGTTAAGAGATTTCTTTGTCTCTAATGGTGACAAAGCGTTTCGTGGCAATCAAATTTATGAATGGTTGTGGAGTAAAAGCGCGCATTCATTTGAAAGCATGACCAATGTTTCGAAAGAAACTCGTGCCATGTTAGCTGCCAATTTCGTAATTAATCATGTAAAAGTAGATACGATGCAACGCAGTGAAGACGGTACAGTAAAAAATGCCGTTCGATTGCACGATGATTTAATAGTTGAAAGTGTTCTGATTCCAACCAAAACGAGAACAACTGCTTGTGTTTCGAGTCAGGTTGGATGTAGTCTAGACTGTAATTTTTGCGCTACTGCCCGATTAAAACGAATGAGAAACCTAACACCCGGTGAAATTTACGACCAAGTGGTTGCAATAGATAACGAGAGCAAGTTGTATTACGACAGACCGCTTTCAAATATTGTTTTTATGGGAATGGGTGAACCATTAATGAATTACCCAAACGTAATGAAAGCCATTGATATGATTACGTCAAACGAAGGTTTAGGGATGTCGCCAAAACGTATTACCGTCTCTACTTCTGGGGTTTCTAAAATGATTAAAAAAATGGCGGATGATGAAGTGAAATTTAATTTAGCAGTTTCATTACATTCGGCTATTGAAGCCACTCGAAATGAGATTATGCCATTTACTAAAAGTTTCCCTTTAACTGAACTACGCGAAGCATTAGAATATTGGTATACCAAAACCAAAAGCAAAATTACTTATGAATATGTAGTTTGGAAAGGAATTAATGACGACAAAAGTTCTATTGATGCCTTAGTAAAATATTGCAAATACGTACCTTGTAAGGTCAATTTAATTGAATACAACGTTATCGATGATGGCGATTTTCAACAAGCCAGCGAACAAGCTACAAAAGACTATATTGCCGCTTTAGAAAAAAATAATATTGTTGTAAAAGTGAGAAAAAGCAGAGGAAAAGATATTGATGCCGCTTGTGGCCAATTGGCTAATAAATCATAAAAAAAGAGAAGCAATGCTTCTCTTTTTTTATAAATATGTGCGCTATCAATTAATTACCAATAGTAATTGTATATGAATTCCCGTTGATTGTGAATACAGCAGTATTATCACAATCGCCAGTTCCGTAATCTAAAGTAGCGGTTACTCCATTTTTAACAAAAGTAATAACTCCTAAAACCAATAAAGGCTTATTCACAGCTAAACAACTCATTCTAGCTCTTAATGGCGTAGTAATTGTTGCCGTTTGTACCGTTCCGTTTGGATGAGTTGTAGTCCAGTTTCCTGTGATTTTATAAATATTATCTGCGAAAATTTGAGTGGTGCTAAATCCTTCCACTAATTCTCTTGTTCTGGTTCCTACACGCGTGTAAACATCTCCGTTTGGCATTGTAATAGTCATATCCAACAACATAACTACAATAGGATGTGGCGCAGATGTTGCAGTTGCAGCTGTTAATGAACGAGTAAATGTTTTGGTTCCAACAAATTTAATATTGTTGTGATAAAAATTATCAAATGTATAAGTTACGGTATGAGAAACCGCAGTTGGTTGATAAACGAAACTAATAATAATTTTCCCTTTAACAATGTTCCCATTGTTTAATTGACATCCTGTAGTTCCAAAATCGATGGTTTTTGTTACTTGAGTTCCTGGAGCAATTGGTGTTCCAAAAGCTGGTACTCTTGTAATTGTAGCACAATTTGAAAATACCGAATTGTCATTATTTACACCTTTATATGAAATAGTACTTCCATCAACATTATCAAATAATTGATCTGTAATGTTTGATATGTCATCACTCGCCATATCAATTTTCGCATTTACTAAAGCGTCTTCCGAAGTTAACGTATCAGGTGTAGCTTCATTCTCTTTTTCACAAGCTGTGAAAGCAACCAATACTAAGATTGGAAATAAAAATTTTGCAAATTTTTTCATCTTTAAAAATTTAATGTTCAGTTAATTAGACTCAAAAATATCAAAAAGGTTTAATATAAAAAAATATTTTTCTAATCCTTTAATGTGTAGTATCTTTGAAGTAATGAAAATAACCGAGCAAATAAAAGAACCCATAGCCTACGAGATGGAACTTTTCGAGAAAAAGTTTCAATTAGCTATGTCTTCTAAAGTCGCCTTGTTAAATCGTATTACGCATTATATAGTCAACCGAAAAGGAAAACAAATGCGACCCATGTTTGTGTTCTTAACCGCAAAAATGATTTCTGGAGGCACTGTAAATGACAGAACATATAGAGGCGCATCGGTTATTGAACTTATTCATACCGCAACTTTAGTGCATGACGACGTAGTAGACGACAGTAATAAACGACGAGGTTTTTTTTCAATAAATGCCCTTTGGAAAAATAAAATTGCTGTTTTAGTTGGTGATTTTTTACTTTCTAAAGGACTACTTCTTTCTATAGATAATAACGATTTTGACTTGCTAAAAATAATTTCTGTAGCGGTAAGAGAAATGAGTGAAGGCGAATTACTTCAAATAGAAAAAGCCAGAAAATTAGATATTACTGAAGACATTTATTACGAAATCATTCGTCAGAAAACAGCTACACTAATAGCTGCATGTTGTGCGCTTGGCGCTTGTGCTGTAGCGCCAGACAAGCATAAAACAGTTGAAAAAATGCGAAAGTTTGGCGAATTAATTGGCATGGCGTTTCAAATAAAAGACGATTTATTTGATTATACTGAAGATGCCATCGGCAAACCAACAGGCATTGACATCAAAGAACAAAAAATGACTTTACCTCTTATTTACACGCTAAATAACTGTTCTTCAAAAGAAAAAAGTTGGGTGATTAATTCCATAAAAAATCACAATAAAGATAAAAAAAGAGTAAAAGAAGTAATTGCCTTCGTAAAAAATCAAGGAGGATTATCTTATGCCGAGCATAAAATGATACAATTTCAACAAGAAGCATTAGTACTTATCCAAGATTTTCCTGAATCTATATATAAAGATTCCCTTGTTTTAATGGTTAACTACGTAATTGATAGAAAGATTTAGTTATAGCATTAGCAATAGCAATGACAATTTCAAAATTCATTATCAATAAAAAAACAAAACCTATACAACCTTTTTTAAATCTTTCTCGTCTATGTTAATAGAAGCGTTTAAAATTTGATTTTTGATATTGAAATTGTCATTTACATTGAAACATGAAAGTAATCGCATTGCATAAAAAAGAAGCACAACTAATCAGTGAAGCGATTACTAATAATCGCCAAGCACAACATTTGTTGTACACCAAATATGCTTCTAAAATGTTGAGCACTTGCAGACAATATATAAAAGACACACATCATGCAGAAGATGTAATGATTTCGGGTTTTATGAAAATGTTTACCAATTTGAAGAAATTTGAACACAAAGGCAGTTTTGAAGGTTGGATAAAACGCATTATGATTCATGAATGTATCGATTATTTAAGAGTAAAGAAAAACAGTTTTAATCATAAAAATATTGAAGACATAGTATATTCTGAAGCAGAAGACAATTACGAAATGGAAGGTGATTTTTCTGTAGCTGCTATTCAATTTTTAATAGATAATTTACCTGATGGCTACAAAATGGTTTTCAATTTATTTGTGATTGAAGGATACAAACACAATGAAATTGCCAAATTATTACATATTTCAGAGGGTACATCAAAATCGCAATTAGCACACGCAAAAAAAATGTTGCAATCTCAAATTACAATATTAAAAAATAAAGAAAATGGAACAAGATAATTTTAATAAAAACATCCAAGAAAAATTCAATTTTCGTACAATTGAACCATCCGAAACGGCTTGGGACAAATTAGACGCGATGTTGACTCTAGCAGAAGAAAAAAAACAACCTAAAATCTTTTTTTGGTTGAGTATTGCGGCTACATTTCTTTTATTTATAGTTGTAGGATACGTTTTATTACAACAAAACGAAAAAACAAAATTAATGCCTTCAACAGAAGAAATTGTTACATCTAAAACAAATTCCGAATCGGAAACACACAAACAAAACACGGAAGAAAGTAGTGATTCATCTGAAAATGAATTGGCTACTAACGCGACAACAAGTACTACTTCCGAAACGAAAAAAAGCACCACTATCCATACCGCTCAAAAAGAAAATTCTAAATTAGAAATCTATGAAACGGCACTCTTAAAACAACAGGAAGTCATTACTGTAAATGAAATTAAAAAAGAAAGCAACAAACAAGAAAGTAAAGAACCGGCTTATAATTACACCACACCAGAATCATTATTAGCAGAAGTACAAGGACAAAAAAAACAAAGCAATATTAGTTCTTTTAAGTCCATATTACGAGTAAATCCAAACGATTTATTACAAGCTGTAGAATCAGAATTAGATCAAACCTTTAAAGAAAAAACCATCACAAAATTAAAACAAGCAAAATCAGCCTTTGTAAACAGAAATTACAATTAGACTTCGAAAACCTCAACCAATTAAAAACCCCAATTAAAATTGTCTGAGGCGCTAGAAGGAAATAAATTTAAAATAAAAACTAACTTTTAAAACCCCCTAATTATGAAAAAAATTATTTTGTACATCAGTATCGCATTACTAACATTGGTAAATAAAGTGTGCGCACAGGAAAAAACATTTGAACAAAAAGCAAAAGAAATTGCTGTTCAAATAAAAACTATTGCCGAAGAAGAAAAAAGAGCCTTAAAAGCTGAGGTAGAAGCTCTTGACAAAGCAGTAGAATTAGGTAAAATGACTAAAGAAGCAGCGGCAACTTCAAAAGCAAAAATTGCAGAAGAACGTGCAAAAAATATAGAAACTAAAATTGCTGCACAAGAAAAAGCATTACGAGATTTAGTAAATGGTAATGTAAATGAGGAAGAATCAAATGATAGTTTGAAGAAAAACAGCTTTGCTATTCCTGGAGGTTTTAAAAGTAAAAACTATGACAAAAATAAATCCGAAAACAGAACCACAAGTCAAGCAGTATTCGCAGGAGGTTATAACAACTTAGTAACTGATGGTGCTGTAGCCAATTCTCAATTTGGTTATGGACGTTCTGGATTTTACGAATGGGGTGTAACTTGGAACACGCGTTTATCAAACAACAGTAATTTAGTGCATTTAAAATACGGAGCTGGATTTATGTACAACCAACTGCACGCCACAGATAATAGAGTTTTTGCAGACATCAATAATCAAACTGTTTTGGTAGATGCTGGTGTGGAAACAAAAGCCAAAAGAACCTATTTTAAAAACGTATACTTTGTAGTACCAATGCATTTAGAATTTGATTTTTCAAAAACTAAAATGGTGGATGACAAAAAAGTATTCAAATCGCACACAGGAGCGCGTTTTGGAATAGGTGGTTTTGTGGGTGTAAATACCAATTCTAAACAATTTATTGAATACGAACAAAATGGCTATAAATTTAAAGAAAAACAAAAAGGGGATTTCAATGTTAACGACTTTACTTATGGTGTAAGTACTTACATCGGTTACAAACAAACTTCACTATATTTAAAATACGACTTAAACCCAATTTTTAAAAATAATCCAGTAGATCAAAACAACATTTCATTAGGTATTCGTTTTGATTGGAATTAAAAAAAGTATTATATTTGAGTTATAAAAATGCTTTTTTCAAAACCTACAAGGAAATTTCTTGTAGGTTTTTTTCTTTTAATTTAATAATGTGTATTTTTACGAACTTTGAATTTTCAAATTACCTCATTTTCAAATTATCGCAATACATTTTGATATCTAAAGAAACCATAGAAAAAGTATTTGACCAAGCTCGTGTAGAGGAAGTCATTGGTGATTTCGTACAACTCAAACGTTCCGGAAGTAATATGAAAGGACTTTCGCCGTTTGTGAACGAAAAATCGCCATCTTTTATGGTGTCACCAGTGAAACAAATTTGGAAAGATTTTAGTTCAGGGAAAGGCGGAAATTCGGTTACTTTCTTAATGGAA
>RDXY01000039.1 GCA_004293045.1 Flavobacteriia bacterium
ATAAAAACAACGCCATTAAATGGTATACCGATGTTAAAAACACCATCAAAAATGCGGATGCACAAAAAGAATTGGAGCAAAGAATTCGTTTGTTAAAACAGTAAATGGAGTGGAGGCAAGCCTCCTGAAATTGATATAAAAATTATTATTTTTGGTAAAGTTATAAAAATACCAGTACTCAAATGCCATTACCGATAATAAATTCTATTGCCTCTTGGATTTTAAAAAAACGTATTCATCAAATTGAATTGTTTATGAAATATCCTATGGAGGTTCAGGAAGAAATTTTATTTGGTTTATTAAAATCGGCAGAAAATACCGTTCTCGGAAAAAAATACGACTACAGCAGCATCAAAAATTATCAAACTTTTAATGAAAGAATTCCTGTTTCTAAATATGAAGAATTAGAACCTTTTATTGAACAAACCAGACAAGGGGCACAAAATATATTTTGGAATTCTACAATCAAATATTTTGCGAAATCGAGCGGAACTACAAATGCTAAAAGTAAATTTATTCCCGTAAGTTCGGAAGCCTTAGAACACAATCATTACAAAGCCAGTAAAGATTTGCTGTGTATGTACTTAAATAATAATGAAAATTCGCAGTTATTTACAGGTAAAAGTTTGCGTTTGGGTGGAAGTAAAGAATTATACGAAAACAATAATACCTTTTTTGGCGATTTATCTGCCATATTAATTGACAACATGCCCATGTGGGCAGAATTTAGCTCCACACCTAGCAATAAAACGTCGTTAATGAGTAATTGGGAAACCAAATTACCCGCCATAATAAAAGAAAGTAGCTTAGAAAACGTAACCAGTTTAGCTGGCGTACCAAGTTGGATGATGGTTTTATTAAACAAAACACTGGAAGAAAACAAAAAAACGAATATTTTAGAAATTTGGCCAAATGTAGAAGTCTATTTTCATGGTGGGGTAAGTTTTGAACCTTATAAAGAACAATATAAAAACTTGTTTCCAAAAGACAATTTTAAATACTACGAAATTTACAATGCCTCGGAAGGATTTTTTGCCTTGCAAGACCGAAATGATTCTAACGAATTACTTTTAATGTTAGATTATGGTATTTTTTACGAATTTATTCCAATGGATACATTTGGAAAAGACAACCAAAAAGTAATTCCTTTGCGTGACGTGGAGGTCAATAAAAATTATGCATTAGTTATTACTACAAATTCTGGTTTGTGGCGCTATTTAATTGGTGATACGATACGATTTACATCTATACATCCGTTTAGAATAAAAGTTACAGGCAGAACCAAGCACCATATTAATGTTTTTGGAGAAGAAGTAATGGTAGAAAACACCGATACGGCTTTAGCAAAAACATGTAAAACCTTACAGTGCGAAATTGTTGACTATACCGTGGCGCCAATTTTTATGAAAGGAAAAGAAAAAGGCGGACATGAATGGCTAATTGAATTTAAAAAGCACCCAGCAAATAGCGCCGAATTTTCCGAACTTTTAGATAAAAATTTGCAACAAGTAAATTCCGACTACGAAGCCAAACGATTTAACAACATGACGTTAAACCCACTGGTATTAACTGTAGCTAGAGCGCATTTATTTTACGATTGGCTGAAAAAGAAAGATAAATTAGGCGGCCAACACAAAATTCCAAGACTATCTAATTCAAGAGACTATTTAGAAGAATTGAAAGCGATGTAACTTTTTAACCGTTAGAAAAAAGTAAATCTACCAAAGTAAAAAATATATTTGAAAGGTTAAGTTATCAAAAAGATGAATATTTTTATTATATTAAATAATAGAAAATAATTTTAGTATCGGGTTCATTTGAAATTAAGGCATAAGCTTTTTTTTATCTCATTAGAATACCATAAAATAATTTATTCCAAGAAAATAAAAAAGGCACATAAAAACACTTAGTACTTGAAATAAAAAAGCTCAAAAACATACATTTTTGAGCTTTATTTTTTAATGAGCTTAAAGTTTACGAAGCAATCTCCAAGCGTTTCAATAAATTTTTGCTTAAGGTATTTTCTGCATAGGTTTTAGTAACTTGTAATGCTTTGTCTTCCGAGCTGGGTAATTCGTACATGGCATCTGTTAAAATGGCTTCACATAAACTACGTAAACCACGAGCACCTAATTTATACTCCAACGCTTTTTCTACAATAAAATCTAAAGCAGCAGCATCTATGGTAAAGGCCACTTCATCCATTTCAAATAATTTCTGATATTGTTTTATTAAAGCGTTTTTAGGCTCTGTTAAAATGGCACGTAACGTTTTAGCATCCAACGGATCCATATGCGATAAAACGGGCATACGGCCAATAATTTCAGGTATTAAACCAAATTCTTTTACATCACGTGGAATAATGTATTGCAATAAATTATCGGCATCTACTTTATCTAAATCTTTAGACGCACTAAATCCCATCGCTTGTCGGTTTAAACGTTTTGAAATGATGCGTTCTACACCATCAAAAGCACCACCTGCAATAAATAATATATTCTGGGTATTTACTTCAACAAACTTTTGATCTGGATGCTTTCTACCGCCTTTTGGTGGCACATTTACTATGGAACCTTCCAGTAATTTCAACAAGGCTTGTTGAACCCCTTCTCCAGAAACATCACGAGTTATCGAAGGATTGTCGCTTTTACGAGCAATTTTATCAATTTCATCTATAAAAACAATACCTCTTTCCGCTTTAGCTACATCATAATCTGCCGCTTGTAGCAAACGGGTTAAAATACTTTCCACATCTTCACCAACATATCCTGCCTCGGTTAAAATAGTGGCATCCACTATGGCTAAAGGTACATTTAACATTTTTGCAATGGTTTTTGCTACTAATGTTTTTCCTGTTCCGGTTTGTCCTACAATTAAAATATTACTCTTTTCAATTTCTACATCGTCGTCTGTAACTTTTTGAGACAATCTTTTGTAGTGATTGTACACGGCAACGCTCAAAACTTTCTTAGTTTGTTCTTGACCAATAACATACTCGTTTAAAAAAGCATTTATTTCTTTTGGTTTACGCAAAACTAAATCGCCAAAAGCTTCTGAATCTAATGTGCCTTTTAGCTCTTCTACTACTATTCCGTGTGCTTGCTCTATACATTTTTCGCAAATATGCGAATCAATACCTGCGATTAATAAACTTGTTTCTGGCTTTTTTCTACCACAAAACGAACATTCTAATACTTCTTTTGCCATTATTTTGGGTGTTGGGTGATGGGTGTTGGGTGATGGGTGATGGGTGTTGGGTGTTGGGTGTTGGGTAACCACTTTCAAAATGTTTATACCCTTTACTCAAACCTTATTCCCTTAACCTTTTACCAATAACCTCATACCTATTCATTATCTTCTCAATACTTCATCAATCATTCCGTATTCTTTTGCTTCATCGGCAATCATCCAATAGTCGCGTTCGCTATCTTTAAATACTTTTTCGATAGGTTGTTTTGAATGCGATGAGATGATTTGATACAATTCATCTTTCAATTTCAACATTTCTCTTAAGTTAATTTCCATATCGGTAGCCACACCAGAAGCACCTCCAGATGGTTGGTGAATCATTACACGTGAATGTGGTAATGCCGAACGTTTTCCTTCTGCACCAGCACACAATAAAACGGCACCCATGGATGCTGCCATTCCTGTACAAATTGTAGCTACATCAGGTTTAATATATTGCATAGTATCATAAATACCTAAACCTGCATAAACACTTCCACCAGGTGAATTGATATAAATTTGAATGTCTTTAGAAGCATCTACACTTTCTAAAAACAGCAATTGTGCTTGAATAATATTGGCCATATAATCGTCCACACCGGTTCCCATAAAGATGATTCTGTCCATCATTAAACGAGAAAACACGTCTAATTGTGAGATATTTAATTGGCGTTCTTCAATAATATATGGTGTTAAACTGCCTACTAATTTATCGTAATACAAACTGTTTACTCCGTGTTTTTTTGTGGCAAATTTCTTAAATTCTTTTCCGTAGTTCATTTTAAATTGTATTTAAAAGGTTATGATTTTAAATATAAAAACGTCAAACCAAAATGATTTGACGTTCAAATATACTAATTTTTATGAATATTATATTTCGCCGTACATCGCTTTAACAAAATCTTGGTAGTTCACTTCTTTTTCAGTAGCTTTTACAGTTGTTTTGTACAAGTCAATCATTTTTAGACTCAATACTTGGTCTGATATCCGTTTTATTTCTTCTTGATTCGACATTACTCTTGAAACAATTCCGTCTACTTCTGCATCTGTTGCATTGGCTTGACCAAATTGTGCCATTTGTTGTCTGATTAATCCTGACGTAAAATCTTTTAATTCTTCAAATCTAACTTGTAAATTATGTTGAATAAAGATTTTAGATTCGATTAATTGGTAACGCAATCCTCTTTCTGATTTTGCAAATTCCGCTTCTGCTTGTTCAGGAGTTAATGGAGTTTCACCAATAGTTTGAATCCATTTTTTTAAGAAGGTTTCTGGTAAATCAAATTGAGTAGTTTCTAATAAGGCCTCAGTTACATCATTTAAAAACTGTTGATCCGCTTGCTGCACAAATTGTTGTTCTGCATCTTCTTTGATTCTCGCTTTTAAACCCTCTAAAGTAGTTACTTCTCCATTTGGAAATAATTTCGCGAATAACTCGTCATTAATTTCCGCTTTTTCAATAGATTGAATGGCGTCAATAGTAAAATTCACTTCGATATCTAAACCGTGAACGTCATCGTGAGCCACTTTTAAATAATCCATTAATTGGTGGTCATCGCTAAACAAACCTTTTGTTTTTAACGTAACCACATCGCCCACTTTTTTTCCAATAAATTGTTTACCTGTTTTCGCATCTGCAAAAACATCTAAACTAATTAATGCTTGGTTGCTGATATTTTTTTCTTCGTTAGTAAACGTTCCGTTTATTTCAAAACCTTTTTTTACTTCCGTTTCTGTTAATATTTTACCGTATTGCTTTTGAATTCTTTCAACTTGTTCGTTTAATAAGGTATCGTCTGCAATAATTTTATATCTCGTTACGCCAGTAGCTCTTGCTAAATCTACAGTGAATTCTGGCGCTAAACCTAATTCGTATTCAAAAACCAATTCGTCTGCTTTCCAATCAAAGTTTTCGTTGTTACGAGGTAAAGCGTTACCTAACAAATCTAATTTTTCTTTTGCGATATAATCTTTTAACCCTTTGTTAACTAAGGCAGTAACCTCTTCAATGATTGCTGGTTTTTCAAACTGTTTTCTCACCACATCCATTGGTGTTTTTCCTTTTCTAAAACCTGGTAATGTAGCTGTTTTTCTTTTTACTTCTAAAAAATTTTCAATTTTTTCAGTATATTCATATTTACCAATTGTAATTTTTACAACGGCGTTTAATGGGTCAATGTGTTCTTTTCTAATGTTCATTGTTATTGATTTTTTGAAGTATAAATATGGGTTGCAAAATTATATAATTTTTGCAACCCATACAAGTTTTTAATTTATAGAATTTTACAACTACTTATTGTTTTTTTCTGTGAAAATTTTATTTAAGATATATTGACTTACCGAAAGCAGCACACTAAAAACTAGTGCTTGAAGAAACGTCATTTGAATGCCCTCAATAAAATAATCGGCAATTTTTACTATACTAGCATTAATAACTAGTAAAAATAAACCCAAGGACATAATGGTTACAGGGATGGCAAGAATTTTTAGTATCGGTTTTAAAAAGGTATTTAAAAATGATAAAGCAACAGCCATAAATATTGCTGCCGAATAGTTGGTGATTTCAATTTTTAAAAAATACGAAATGATAAGTATTAATAGCGTTGAAATAAGTAATTTGATAAAATAGTTTTTCATTATTATGCAATTGATTTATACCTGTTTCTTAAGGGTGTAAATATAAAAAAATAGGCATCAAAATGATGCCTATTTAGAAATTATTTAAAAACTAGCTTAGTTCGTTGGTAAAATACTGATACCTGGGAAATAAGTAGGATTGTGTAATGGTAAATTAGATTTGTATTTTGCATTAATTGTTTTAATGATTTCATTAGCAATTACCGCATAACCACGAGCATTTGGATGCACACCATCTAAAGAAAATAATACTTGACCTTCTGTTCCAGAACCACTAAAATAGTTAGCTGTATAAATGGAATTGGTTTCAATTTGTAGACCTGTAATTAATTTGTTCATAACAGCATTCATATCCGCCACAGCTAAATTTTTAGTAGCAGCAATAGCCACAATTGAATTATTATATGCTGTAGTAGCTGCTGCTACTCTTGCTTTTTCAGTTGCGGTTAATACCCATTTGTTAGCCATTGGAAAAGTAACTCCATTAATATTAATACCTGCAGGAGCACCTGAATTTGGTGTTCCAATTACTGAAGAAGCTGTTAAAACTACTAAATCATCAGCAGTTGCTTGACGTGCTTTACCAAAAACAGCTCCAAATGCTGCGGCAGTAGTCGCACCAAGTGATGGAGTTAATGCTCCTGTAATTTGCGCACTTCTATCTGTAGCGTCAGCGTCATTAATTAAAATTGGATTTGCTGCAGTAGCTGTTAATGGATTTATACGATTTGGCTCACCATATGCTGTAAATATTGCGTCTAATGGTCCGTATAATTGAGTGTTTAATGCATTAATATTTGCTGCACCCCCTAAAGCTGTTGGTGAAAGTGGCGCATATGGTACAGTAGTAAAATAAGGAATAGAAGTTACACTTGGAATGGTACATACCACACCTTTTGCTCCGTTTGCTGTTAATGTATTAATAATCGTAGTGTAGACGTTATTGAAAACAGCACTATTTGTAATATCATTAAAACCATAAGTAGCTGGATTTAAATTTCCAGTTACATTGTGATCAGCTGCTGGTGTAACACCATTTGCTTGCGCTCCACCTGCAGTTGCATACGCTAACACATCGTTTGAACCAATCCAATTGGTAAAAAACGTTGGGTTTTTAGTGATGGCATCACCTAAAACTGTAGCCGTAGGCGATGTAGCATGTCTGGCAAAATAGGGATTTAAAGCCCCATATCCAGGAAAACCTAGGTGAAATGATTTTGCACCTGGTACGCCCATATTATTATAAGCCTTAGCTTGAGGTGTTAAGGTAATAGTTGATGTTCCTGCAATTGGCTCTGGACGCCCTTGAGCAGCATCTATAACCAATCTTGTACCAAAACCAGGTACTCCTGAAATACCTCCTAAATTATTTACATCTTCTGCAAAAGAAGGTTGTGTAAAAGCACCTCCGCCAACTAAAGCAAATTGTTGTGCTAATAAATTTGGGTACGAATAGGTTTGTCCTACTCTAGAAACGGTACCATCCATATACCCTGCAGTAAGTGAATTACCAATAGATACATAGGTTGTAAAATCTGCTTCACCAGAAGTGTAAGCGGCATTTACTTCATTTTCAAATTCTGGTTCACAACTTGCAAATCCAATTGCTAAAGCTGCTACTAGTATAAAATTATTTTTCATTTTTGAATTTTTTTTAAATTAGAAACCGTACGTTATACCAATACCTGGTGAAAAAACAGAAGATTTATAAGTCCCTCCGAAAGAAGTTAGCCCTGTATTTGTAGTTGGGTCATCAAAATAATCGTAAGAATTATTAACTTCATCAAAATGTAAATATAAGAAGGACATGTCAATTCCTAATTTACTATTTAATTGATATGTAAATCCTCCTGTATAACCAGTAGAATTATTACGAGGTGTTTCTGGTGCAAAATATCCCTTTTGAACTGGGCTTTCATCAATATAATACCCTCCTCTTACTGTAAACTTATCAGATGCTTTGTATTGAGCTCCAAAACGATAAGCACTTACGTCTTTATAATTTCTTGGATTCACTGATGTTGGTAAGGCATTGTCAAAATTAACATCTAAAGATTTATAAACACTCCATTTTGTGTAGTTATAATCGAAAGCAAACAACCATTTATCTGAAGGTTTATATGATATTCCAGCCGTAAGTTCTGCTGGTAAAGGTAAATCTGCACTAAAATAAGTATCTGTAAATGTTCCTGAAGCAATAGTAGGTACATCTTCAAAATCTGCTGAACCACCTCTTGCTTCCATAATAATTTCAGAACGGTAATCCATACCTAACGTTACTTTTTTAGACAACTTAAACATCATACCTACATTATATCCTGACGCAGTAATTCCTTTAGCATCTAAAGTTACATCCGTTCCGCTTCCATTATTAGATAAAAGAGGATTTGGTGTTAAGTTTCTGTTGAAGTTTACACTTCCTTGTACAAAAATTGGTCCCCCACCTACACTAAAAACATCCCCTACTCTAAACGAAATAGTTGGTTGAATAAAAATAGCTGCTAAATCAATATTATTTACTAAGTGTGCTCCTGCCCAATCTTGATCCCAAGCTACAGAAGATCCATATGGTGTGTATACTGCTAAACCTGCAGAAACCCAATCATTAATTTTGTATGTAGCATAAATACTAAATGGAGTACCTACGTTATCTGTTGCTGCCGTTTGATTAAACTGAGAACTTTGAAATCTTGTTTTAGCTAGTAGCGCGTTTCCACCCACTGATAAATTGAATTTTTTGTCTAAAAATGACATTCCTGCAGGGTTAAAAAACGCAACCTCTGCGCTATTAACAACTGCTACTCCGGTATGTCCCATCGCCAATTGTTTCTGACCTTGTATAGATACTCTATACCCTCCTGCGAACATAGAAACAGAAGCCAAGGTTAGTAATGATAAAGAAAATAATTTTCTCATAATTAAAATTTAGTTAGTATTTATTTATATAATTTATTCAAAATTAACATTATTTATGAAATTGACAATTTTTTTAATAAAAATATTATGCATACATAATAATCATTATACAAATTTTTCAACTTCACAATAAAATGCAGCTGGATTTTCTGCATGTAACCAATGTCCTGCATCTGGTATTGTTTTAATTTCAGCTAATGGGAAATGATGTAAAATAGTTTCAAAATCGGCATCTAAAATATAATCCGATTTTCCTCCTCGAAGGAATAATACTGGTTTATTAAAATGGTTTTCAAACGGAAGTGCCGTTCCTATTTCGGAAATTTTAGTATTGAAAACCGCTAAATTAAATCGGAAAGCTAGTTGTTCAGACGTTTTCCAATATAAGTTTTTCAACAAAAATTGTTTGGTGCCAAAATCTGAAATATGTTTTGAAATAATTTCATCAACTTCTCCTCTACTTGGCTTTTTTGAAAAATCAACAGCGTTCAACGCGGCTAAAATGGTTTGATGGTGTGGTGCATAATATTTTGGTCCAATATCTGCAATTATTAATTTTTCAACAACTTCCGGATAAAGAGTTGCAAATAACATAGCAATTTTTCCACCCATTGAATGACCTAACAATGTAATATCTTGTAAATTATGAAAATCAATATAGGCCTTTACATCTTCCACCATGACTTCATAATTAAACTCGTCTGAATGAAAGCTCTTGCCATGATTTCGCATATCTAACAAATGAATTTGAAAACCCAATTGCGCAAATTGAAAACCCAACGTTTTCCAATTATCGGACATTCCTAAAAATCCATGGATAATTAAAAACGGGTTTCCTTGGCCTTCTATTTTAGAGTATATCATTTTCTTGGTTTTAAAATTTAATAGGAATTAATTAAAATAAATAAAAAATGTTATTATTAAAGACAACATTTTTTTAATCTTTAACCCTTCAACTTGTTCAAATACATATTCACTACATTATCTAATCCCAAATATAAAGATTCCGAAATCAAGGCATGACCAATAGAAACTTCTAATAAATTCGGGATATTGTCTTTGAAAAATTTAATGTTGTCCAGACTCAAATCGTGCCCAGCATTAATTCCTAAACCCATTTCATTTGCCTTAATTGCCGCTTTTATAAAGGGTTCAATAGCCGTTTTATTGCCTAAACCGTATTGATACGCAAAGCTTTCTGTATACAATTCAATTCTATCTGCACCTGTTTTTTTAGCGCCTTCTACCATACTTCCATTCGCGTCAACAAATATAGAAGTTCTAATACCATTACGTTTAAATTCTTGAATAACTTCTGTCAGATAATCCTGGTATTTTATGGTATCCCAACCTGCATTGGAGGTAATTGCTCCAATAGCATCCGGAACTAAAGTTACCTGATCGGGTTTGCATTCTAAAACTAAATCAATAAAATTATGTTGGGGATTACCTTCTATATTATATTCTGTATAAACTACCTGTTTCAAATCTCGTGCATCTTGATAGGTAATATGTCTTTCATCTGGGCGGGGATGAATAGTAATCCCATGGGCACCAAATTTTTGGATATCTTTTGCAACTTGCAACAAATCAGGAACATTACCACCTCTTGCATTTCTTAAGGTGGCAATTTTATTAATATTAACCGATAACTTTGTCATATTTGTGTTTAATTTGTACAAAATTACAAACAAAAATAGACTAATTTGTATTTTTTACTTAATTTGCAATAGTTTTGAAATTAGATACATGGATAAAATTACAGATTTTATAAACAATCAATATAAAGCGCTACAAGTTAGTACTACTGTTGCTGTTGCCGAAGATTTATTTTTGGATGTAGCATATACTCATTTTCCAATTTTAGAACAAGATGTTTTTTTAGGTACTATATCCAAAGAAGACACAGATCTTTTTTCAAGTTCTGACATAATAAATGATCATAAATATAATTTAGCTCGTTTTTTTGTTCGAAACGATATGAATTGGTTTGATGTTTTAGAAGAATTTTCAAAAAATCATACCAATCTTTTACCCGTGCTAGACGATAAAAATAATTATTTAGGTTATTATGAACTTGAAGATGTGCTTCATTTTTTTAACCAAACCACATTTGTTAAAGAAGATGGAAGTACGCTTGTTATTGAAAAAGAAACTGCAGATTTTACATTTAGCCAAATTTGTCAAATTGTAGAAAGTAACGATGCCAAACTATTAGGTGTTTTTATTTCAAATAATTTAGGAACAAAAACGGAAATTACATTAAAAATTTCGCAAAATAATTTTAATGAAATCATACAAACATTTAGACGGTATAATTACACTATTTTATCAGAAAATCAAGAAGATGCTTATCTTGCCGATTTAAAAGATCGATCAGATTATTTAAACAAATACTTAAATATTTAAATATTCACAAATGAAAATAGCTGTATTTGGTCAATATTATCAAAACAACACCCATTCTATAGTAGAAAAAGTAGTGGCGTTTTTAGAGCAAAATCTTATTGAAATTTGTTTTTATAAAAAATTTTACGACAAGTTAGTTGAAAATAAAGCAATAGCTTTAAAATATCCCACATTTGATTCTCATGAGTGTTTGAAAGATAATTTTGATTATTTAATAAGCATTGGTGGCGATGGAACTATTTTACGAGCCGCCACTTTTGTAAGAAATTACAATTTACCAATTATTGGAATAAACGCCGGAAGATTGGGGTTTTTAGCAACCATTCAAGAAGAAAATATCCAAAAACTGTTAACTCGTGTACTAGCGAATGATTTTTCTATTTCGAAAAGAACATTAGTTAGTTTACATGCACATCCTGAAAATGTGGATTTAGAAGATATTAATTTTGCATTAAACGAAATTACAGTTTCTCGAAAAGATACGACTTCCATGATCACTATAGAAACCTATATAAATAATGAATATCTAAATTCGTATTGGGCAGATGGTCTGATAATATCTACTCCTACAGGTTCTACAGGGTATTCGCTCAGTTGCGGTGGACCTGTTATTATGCCTACATCAAATTGTTTTGTAATTACTCCCATAGCCCCTCATAATTTAACGGCAAGACCTTTAATTATTCCTGACGATTCTGAATTAACTTTAAAAATAAAAGGTAGAGAAGAACAGTATTTGGTATCCTTAGACTCCAGAATAACTTCTGTTTCAAACGAAACTACTTTAACTATTAAAAAAACAGATTTTCATATCTCAATAATCGAATTTCCAGAAGAAGGTTTCTTAAGAACAATCCGCAAAAAACTACTTTGGGGAGAAGACAAAAGGAATTAATACACGAATTTTTATTTTTTTGCGTTATTACTTGAAGTTAATCATCAAAAAAACATAGTTTAAGATGGTTAGTACATCAATATTATTATATTTGCAAACTATTAAAAAAATGAAAAGATTTTTATTAAATATCATAGGCGTATTATTCTGCCTTACTTCATTCGGACAAATTCACGAATTAGGTGTTTTTGTGGGTGGTAGTAATTATATTGGTGATGTGGGAAAACCAACATATTTTTCTCCAAATGACATGGCATTTGGTGTTTTATATAAATGGAATAAAAGCACGAGACACGCTTGGCGCTTTTCATATAAAATGGCATCTATTACAGCAAAAGATATGGAAAGTAATGCTCCTAATAGAAAATATAGAGGTTTCGAAATAAAAAACAATATTAAAGAACTATCTGCTGGTTTAGAATTTAATTTTTTGAATTTTGATTTACATGAGTCTGATTTCACCTTTACACCATATGTGTATTCAGGAATTTCAGCTTTTATTTATAATGAAACTTATGTAATCGGTACTGAAAGCAAAACGGATTATCAACATTACTCGTTTGCCATTCCAATGATAGTTGGAATAAAATCAAAACTAACCAATCAATTGGTAATTGGTTTAGAAAGTGGAGCGAGATATACATTTACTGATAATTTAGATGGAAGTAATCCTAAAAATAAAAATTTCGAAACCTTAAAATTTGGAAATTTAAACAACAAAGATTGGTATATTTTTACTGGGTTTACTTTAACGTATACATTTGGTAAAAACCCATGTTTTTGTGCACATCAATAGAATGGAAAAAGAAATAGATAAAAATAATTTACCGAAACACTTAGCCATCATTATGGATGGCAATGGTCGTTGGGCAAAAAACCAAGGAATGATGCGAGTATTTGGTCATGAAAAGGGAACTAAATCTGTTAAACAAACTGTTGAAAACTGTGCCAAATTAGGTATTGAATTTTTAACATTATATGCTTTTTCAACAGAAAATTGGAACCGACCAAAGATTGAAGTAGATACCCTAATGAAATTATTAGTGAGTAGCTTAAAAAAAGAATTAAAAACCTTACAAAATAATAATATCAAGCTAAATGCGATTGGGAATTTAGACACTTTGCCTTCCGGAGTAAAAAAAGAATTAGTTGAAGTTATTAAAAAAACACAATCAAATAACCGAATGACTTTAACCCTTGCGTTAAGTTATGGGGCCAGAGATGAAATCATAAATGTTGTTAAAATAATTTCCGAAAAAGTTAAAAATAATATAATTTCAGCAGATGCTATTGAAGAATCAATTATAAATCAGCATCTTTACACACACAATATGCCAGATGTTGACTTAGTAATAAGAACAAGTGGCGAACACAGAATAAGTAATTTTCTATTATGGCAAATTGCTTATGCTGAATTTTATTTTACAGACGTACTTTGGCCAGACTTCAATGAAGAAGAACTGAATAAAGCATTATTAAGTTATCAAAAAAGAGAAAGAAGATTTGGAAAAACTAGCGAACAAATTATATAAATTGACAATGTTTAAAAACAGAATACTATTTTTATTTATCCTATTATTCATAGGAAATACAATAAAAGCTCAAGAAACAACCTTAGAAAAGGGGAAAGAATACACGCTCTCTGGCGTAGAAGTAACTGGAAAAGTTTCTTTTAACCAACAAACTATCATAACATTTACTGGACTTGAAATTGGCAGCAAAATTAGAATTCCTGGAGAAGAAATTAGTTTAGCTATTACAAAACTTTGGAAAT